>JAEYYZ010000176.1 GCA_023428185.1 Actinomycetes bacterium | reverse complement strand
GTGGATTTCTGGGCCGAATGGTGTGGCCCCTGTAAGCGTTTTGCGCCCATCTTTGAGCAGAGCTCCGAGGTGAAAACCGACATTGTGCACGCCAAGGTAGACACCGAGGCAGAGCCCGCACTGCAAGCGCAGTTTGGCATCACCGCGATCCCCACGCTCATGGCTTTCCGCGACGGCATCATGGTGTTCAACCAGGCTGGCGCGCTGCCTGGCCCCGCGTTGGCTCAATTGGTGGAGGCCGTAGAGGCGCTCGACATGGACGAGGTTCGCGCCAAGATCGCCGAGCACGAGGCTGCTGACCACTAGGTCAACTCCCTGGTGACCCGCGAGGGTCGCGTGCCAAGATGGCCGCATGGCACCGTCAGGGCAAGTGCGAAGCCTCCGCGCCCTCATTGAGGACACGGACGCGGAGCAGTTTGTGGGACGCGACGCGGAGCTCCACGCTGTGCGTGACTTGCTGGACGTGCGCACCCCAAGCCGCATTCTCCTCGTGCACGGTCCGGGAGGCATCGGCAAGTCAGCGCTGTTGCGAGCCGCCGCGCGGGAGGCGAGCGCCTCAGGTTTTTCAGTCGAGTTTCACGATGCCCGCACGCTTCACGGAGGGGTCGGGGACATCGTCGCAGCGCTCGCCGGGCCGCACGAGGGGCCGGTGGTGCTATTGCTGGACGGCGTCGAGCACATGGGATCCATGCTTGCTCCCTTGAGCGACGCCCTCCTGGACCACCTACGCGAGGATTCGCGCATCGTTCTCGCCGGCCGTGCCGAGCCGGGGCAGACGTGGCGGATGGGCGCTTTGTCAGGCATCGTGGTGGATCTGCAACTCGGGCCATTAGCCGACGCCTCTGCTCACGCCTTCCTCACGCAACGCGGGGTGGTGGACGAGGAACGCCGACGCGACGTGGTCACCTGGGCGCGTGGCTACCCGTTGGCGTTGACGGTAGCCGCGAGCGCCCCCGGTGGCCGAGCGGGTTCCAGCATGGAGGCCCATCTCGAGGAACGGCTCACCGCGTGGCTCGCTGGGAGGGCGATGCTGGACGTGGATCGCGAAGTTCTTGAGGTCGCCGCGATCGCCCGCGTCCTCGATGCGCGCCTGTTGGCGGCGGCCCTTCCTGGGCGCAACACGCGAGATCTGATGCCTCGTGTGGTCGCATTGCCGGTGATGCAGTCGCTGGGTTCGGGCGTCTCCATGCACCCAGTGCTGGCGAGTGCTATCCGCGAACGCGTCAAAGCTACAGCTCCCCAGCGCTACCGCCACCTTGTGCGGCGCATCGCAGAGCACTTGGCCACGCGCGCGCGGTTAGGGGACATGGAGGCGCTCATTGAGCTGTCCGAGATGATTGAGCATCCCGAGTACCGGCGAGCGATTGGCAACGAACTCAGTCGCAATGTTTACCCGGACAAGCCCAGGCCGGGAGAATTCGAGACCTTTTCCGCCGCGCATGGCTTCCAGGCGAGCCCAGATGCGGAGGAGGTCCGCACGTGGAGAAGTGTGGGCACGGAGTTCGTGCTCAGATGTGCCAGCGGAGAATCGGTGCTGTGGGTGGTCTTGCTGCCCCTGTCACGCTTGCCACTCGGGGGCCCCATTGCGCACAGCCACAGGGAAGTTGCTGACCGCTTGAGCCTCCAGCCCCAGCGCTCCTTTGCCGCGGTGGCCCTCTTTGCGGAGGGGAGCCTGGAGGAACGCGACGAGGCCTCACGGCTTGCTAGCGGTGCCTTCATGCGTCATGCGGCGGTACCTGACCTTGAAGTGATCCTGATGTCCTTTCCGGAACCCAACCGCCGTCCAGGCTCCAACGCCATTGATACCGAGGAGATTGACGATGCCGGGCCACGCGCGGTGGTTGTCTCGGACTTCCGGCCCTTGGGGGCAGTGGGGTTCGTGGAGGCGATTGTGCTCAGGGAACACGGGTTTGAGCCGCGCGGTGCGGGCGCTGTGGCCCTGCTCGCTGCCACGAATGATCCCGAACGCGAGACACGATTGCGGGCGGTACTCGACAAGGCTTTTGGAGACTCGCCAGACGACAAGCGTTTGCGAGCGATCATGGAGGCCGCTCACTTGGGCGGGCGTCGTAGCGAGGCGTCCTTACTTGCGGAGTTCCATGTGGGCCGCTCTACCTGGTACCGCCTGTTGCGGACGGCCCGCGAACGAGTGCTCTCCCAGGGGTGATGTACGGGGGTGCGGCAGTCTCGCATCGGTCCCAAATCTCCTGCACAGGAATGCTCGGATCCAGTGGTGAGCGCCACCATGGGCATATGCGACAACTGCCTGGCCTTGCGACTGCCTTGATCCTGTCACTGGCTCTCGGGGCTTGCTCCCAGAGCGGGGCGTCCAACGAATCCGGTAACGCACAAGGGGAGCCGGAACGCTCCGGCCTCGTCCTGCCTGACGTCGACGAGGTTCTCGCCACCCCAGTCCACTGGGAGAGCGGAATTCTCGAGGTCTTCGACGACGTGGCGTTACTGGCCCCGGAGATCAAGGAGCTCCGCGACGCGTTTGTCGCTCAGGAGCAACGCTTTGCGGAGGAACTCTTCGCACAGGAAGACCCGGAAGCCACACCGGAGCCACTCTCGCTTCAGTTGCGCCATCGGCCTGTGTCGTGGCCGCATGGTGCGGGCGGAGCGGGAACGGCGGCCTCGGTCGCCGCAGGCGGCGGTTCCTCTATGGGAGCCAACTTCATGGCCGGTGCCATGGCAACTGAACTTGTCAATCTTGGTTTCATCCAGGAGCAAAGCTGGGCACAACTACCGGTGGGCGAGAGCGTCTCCAACGGCAAGGGTCAGTCGGCCACCAAGATTGATGACCGTAACGCGGCGGTGGATGTGTCTTCTCAACACCAAGAGGTCAAGGGCGACACGATTGTCCGCACTGACTTCCGAATCAAGATTGAGGGCACCATTTGCCCTGCGCCCGATGGAGAGTTCGATGTCACCATCACGGTGGACCAGACAGTCACGGCCACCACACGAGCAGGGGAGGCGTGGGAGAAGCAGAACGTCATCGTCAACGCTGTCGGACGGCTGGGCGAAGACGCGATTCCCGAGCGCTACGACGTCGAGACGGCTCAAACCACCACACAAAAACACGCTGACGGGCGTACCGGCTTCACCCAGAGCACCAAGCAACGCAGCGATCTCAACTTCCGTGAAATGGACAATGCCGCATCCACCGTGACGGGGCAGAGCGGATTGACCCAAGCCGAACTCGATGCCCTCACTAAGCAGGGCGACTCGCGCGCTGTCTCACTCGCCACCGGTCAGATGTTCGGATTGTTCAAACACTGGCTTCTAGGCGGTTGCGTCGAGATTAAGCACGATGCTCCTGGCCAGGTAGAGGCGGATTCCACCACGGCTATTCGAGTGGAGACCCCACACCGCGTGTCCAAGGCACCTGTCAGCACCTCGGTGAAGCTGACGCTATCTGGAGAGAAGAGCATCGATCCTCAAGAGTTCGCCAGCCCTGACACCTTCTCCTTCACGGCAGGCGAGGAGGGCTTGCAGGCCAGCATCAAGATCACAGCGAGATCGCGGCAAGGCGGTGACCAAGAGACCCTGACCATCGAAGCCTCGAGCGAGCGCGCTTACCTAGCGATCGGAGAGACGGACGGGTACGCACTGACCGAGGCGGACAAGGCCATCGTGTGTGACTTCACCACGTGGGGCTTTACCGGCCCGGGCTACACGGCGGATGACGGGTACTACTGGGCGTTCACAGAGGCCGGCGAGGCGATCTTTGGTGTCATCAAGAGCGGCGGTGCGTACCTGCGCACGCGGTCGGGCACATGGACGGTCGAAAGGGACGACGACGACCAGCCTGTAGCAATAGTCGTTTCGTATAGCGAGGGTTTCGAGATTGTCGAGAATGCCTCGGTCACGGACCTGGGCGCAGGCTCAGCGCGATTCGAACTGAAGCCCGTGCCGAGACCATCTCAATGCGCGGATGCCCCGTAGGGCGCGCCCGCTATGGTGCGCGAGGGGGGACTTGAACCCCCACGTCCGAAGACACTGGAACCTAAATCCAGCGCGTATGCCAATTTCGCCACTCGCGCGCTCGTCAAGGATACGCGGCTAATCCAATCCCAGGTCGCGCCGCAA
>JAEYYZ010000146.1 GCA_023428185.1 Actinomycetes bacterium | reverse complement strand
CCAGCCTCGGCGTACTTGCGTCGGATGCGACTGACGTAGTCCGCGACCGTCTCACGCGACAATCCGGTGCGTTGGGCCACGCTCGCGGCCGTCTCACCTGAGGCGTAGAGGCTGAGCACTTCTTGCTCACGGTTGCTCAGTTTTGCGTCGACGAGCACCTCGTCCGCATCGATTGCCGCCGCCCAGTCAGTGCCAAACACTTCACGGCCGTGAGCGGCGGTGCGAATGGCGTCGAGGAGCACGTCAGGGTCAACGGACTTGCGGATGAGACCCAACGCGCCGGAACGCGCGGCCGATTGGATGAGCTTCCGATCCTCGGCACCGGTGTAGATCAGTACGTGGGCGTTCATGTCGTGGATGGCGGCAACGTTTTGCTCTGGAGTGCTGCCGTCAGAAAGGCGCAAGTCAAGGACCACGAGGTCTAGTGGTTTGCCCAGGGCGGGCAGTTCAGCCACAGACTCCACTAGTCCCGCCAACTCCAAGTCTTCGGCTTCGGCAATGAGATCTCTGAAACCGAGCGCGATGAGAGCGTGGTCCTCCACCAATGCAATTCTGCGTGACTCGCTCATGTCTCTCCTGACGATGCTTGAAGCCCAGGTTATCCCGCTTTGTGCCTCGAATGTCGGCAAATCCGGTGATGCGGTGTGCCGTACAAATACCCCATAAATGGGGGCTTGTGGGTGCGCCCAATCCTTGGGAGAGTGGCAGGGACTGGGTACGCCATCCCCAGTCGCCACAGGTTTGCTCAGCGTTGGATTCTCTGGTCAGAAGGCGATATCGCCTTGAGGGTTGCGGCGCTGCAAATCGCTTGAGCAATGACGATGCCGTAGTGAGTCCGACAAGAACCGGTTCGTGGACCGGTAGGCCTAAGGTTTCAGTTGTCTTGTCGTCGGACCTGCTACGGCATCGTCTGTTTTTGAGGCAACGAATGTGGGCTAAGTCCGCTAGCATCGGTGCCGTCTACAACCCATTGGAGAAAAGAATGCGTCTCGCACTTGTCCCTGCGCTGGCCGTTGCGGCCCTCGCCCTTACCGCTTGCTCCGGCGCGGCCCCCACTGCTGAGGTTGGCGAATGCCTCGACCTCAACGTGGACGCCGCTGAGGTGAGCGAACTGAACGGCTTCGACTGCGCCACCGAGCACGACGTTGAGGTGTACTACGTGGGCGACTCCACGCTGGCCGACTTTGACCTCGAAGCCGTCATCACCGAGGCTCAGGAGATTTGCATCCGTGAGTTCGAGCCCTTCGTGGGGATCCCGCTCGAAGAGTCCACGCTGGACGTCTACTACCTGTACCCGCAGTCCGAAGGCTGGAGCGCAGGCGACCGCGAGATCATCTGCGCCGTCTACACGCCCAACTGGGACACCGGTGAGGTCACCCGCACCACCGGCAGCCTCAAGGGTGCCGAGGTCTAGTCATTAACGGCAGTTAGAGCGCAAAATCGACGACCACGGGAACGTGGTCCGAAGCGCCCTTGCCTTTGCGTTCCTCCCGCTCGATCCTCGCGGCATTCGCCGCGAGGACGAGCGGGGGTGAAGCCCAAAAGAAGTCGATCCGCATGCCCTCGTTGCGCGGGAATCGCAATTGTTTGTAGTCCCAGAACGTGTACGTACGTTCCGCGGGAATGAACTGCCGAGACAGTTCAGTGAATCCCGCGTCGGCCAGTGAAGCCAGCGCCGCGCGCGCCTCTGCCGTGACATGTGTCGCTGCCTCTGGATCGCTCTCGTCCCAAATGTCTGTGGCGAGCGGTGCCACATTGAAATCTCCCACGAGCGCCGTGGGCTTGTCCGCCCACCCTGCGGCCGCGTCCTTGAGAGTGTGCAAGAACTCCAACTTGTAGGCGTAGTGGGGATCGCCGAGCGCGCGCCCGTTGGGAACGTACAGACTCCAGACTCGAACCCCACCACATGTTGCTCCCAGGGCGCGAGCCTCCACCACGGCTGGGGTGTCGCCCTTCCCAAAAGAAGGCTGGCGAGGGAACTCGGTTTGGATGTCTTCGAGACCCACACGAGAAGCGATGGCTACGCCGTTCCACTGGTTATGCCCGTGAGCCGCGATCTCATACCCCGCCTCAATGAACGGCGCCGCAGGCAATTGCTCGGGCGTGCACTTGATCTCTTGCATGGCGAGTACATCCACGTCCGCCCGGACCATCCAGTCGACCACGCGGTCCACGCGTGCTCGCAGGGAGTTGACATTCCACGTGGCGACTCTCATGGCTTCACGGTACTCGGTGGAGGCAACTAGCCTGGCAGTATGAAGTCCACGGCCCTTGTGACGGGCGCGAGCGCCGGCCTTGGCGCCGAGTTTGCCAGGCAATTGGCTGCCAAGGAGTATGACCTCGTGTTGGTGGCGCGCTCCGTGGACCGCCTGCAAGTCCTTGCGCAGGAGATCAAGGCGGCGCATGCCGTGGATGTCGGGGTACTCGCCGCTGACCTTTCCACGCCGCAGGGCATGGATGCGGTGGTGGGCCGCCTCGCTGACACCAGCCGTCCCGTGGATGTGCTCATCAATAATGCGGGTCATGGCTTGGGTGGCAGGTTTGTGAACAACGACCTAGCAGCCGAGCTCGCAGGACTTGAACTCATGGTCAAGGCAGTGATGGTGCTCTCCCATGCGGCCGCGGCGTCCATGAGTTTGCGCGGGCGCGGATCGATTCTCAACGTCTCTTCAGTAGCGTCGTGGCTAGGTTCAGGCACCTACTCCGCGCACAAGGCGTGGGTGACTGCTTTCACAGAAGGCCTCGCCGGGGAGCTGCGAGGTAGCGGGGTCACGGCTACGGCCGTACTGCCGGGACTGACGCGCACCGAGTTTCACGACAAGCCGGGCGTGGAGAAATTCGAGGGTTCGCCGCAATGGATGTGGCTCAATGCGTCGTACGTAGTGCGAGTGGCGTTGAGGGCCATGGATCGTGGTGCAGTGTTGGTCACGCCTTCATTTCGTTATGGGATAGGTGCCACCATTTCCCGGGTAATACCGCGCACTCTGCTGCGACCTCTGACTCGCCGCCCGGCCGCGCCAGCGTCCTGAGACCGTCGCTAGGCTCTACCCATGACTGACACCGCCGCGAGGGATCGACTCAAACAACTGATCTCCGACTTGGCCGTGGTGCACGGCAAAGTGACACTCTCCTCTGGCAAAGAGGCCAACTACTACGTTGATTTGCGCAGAGTGACCCTCCACCATGAAGCGGCACCACTCGTGGGTACGGTCCTTCTCGACACCCTTACCGATGCCGGGTTTGGACCGGGCAGCGTCGACGCCGTGGGCGGCCTCACGTTGGGCGCGGACCCTGTGGCCACGGCACTGATGCATGCCGCAGCATCGAGGGGTCAGGCCCTTGATGCCTTTGTGGTGCGCAAGGAGTCCAAAGCTCATGGCATGCAACGTCAAGTGGAAGGTCCCGACGTGGCGGGCCGCAAAGTGGTGGCCGTAGAAGACACGTCTACTACCGGAGGCTCGGTACTGACCGCCGTGGAGGCTTTGGATCGAGCTGGTGCAGAAGTAGTTGCCGTAGCGGTGATCGTGGATCGCAACACGGGCGCCCGCGAAGTGATTGAAGCCCGCGGACTTCCGTATGTGTACCTCTTTGGTCTCGACGACTTGGGACTTGAGTAGGCGCAATGCGTGCCTTCAGCCTGCGCAACATCGCCGCTGGGGTGGTAGCGGCATCGGGCGCTGTGCTGTCCGTGGCCTTGTATGTGCCGCTCGCGCGCGGGTGGGTGCTGGTAGTGGCGCTCTTGACTCTGACTGCGGGCGCTCTCTTCTGGATTGTCGACACTGTGTTGGAGTGGCGCCACAGCCGGGAGTACACCCATTTCGCCGCTCTTCATGGTTGGGAGTTCGTGAAGTTCACGCGGGCGTATTCCACCAGGTTTGCCGCGTTTCCGTTCTCCACAGGGGTTGATCCGCACCAACGAAACGTGCTCAAGGGAACGCTCAACGGTGTGGATTGCGCGACGTTCACGCACCATTTTGAGATCCGTGACGAGAACAACAAGTCGGTGGATCAGATCTTCCAGGTCTCGCTTGTGGAGATTCCGGTGGTGTTACCTCGGTTGGAGGTGGTGCCAGAGGGAGTGGCGGCTAAGTTCTCCAAGGCGCTCGGTGGCCGCGACCTTGATGTGGAGTCGTATGAGTTCAACCGCCGCTGGAGGGTGCTCTGCAATGACCCTCGCTACGCCCATGCGGTACTCGACCCACGCATGGTGGAGCGCCTCCTTAAGCCCGATGCCTTGGACTTGGCTATCCGGATCGAGGGCGGCGCCGTCATGGCGTGGCAAGCGGGCCGAATGGGCACCGACACGTTAGCGCGGAGGCTGGGCGTGTTGACGGCGGTCGCTCGGCGGATTCCCGCGCATGTGGTTCGCGAGTACCAAGACCTGGGGGCGCTCAATTACGCAGGCAAGGAGCGGCCCATTCCTGACTCCGCACCCGAGTGGGCCACCACTCCTGGGGCGCTGACGTCCGGGAAGGCGACAGGCATTGAACCGGGCCCAGCAGCGACGGGCGAGGGTTATGTTTCGCAACCGTGGGATGACTCGCGTGGTGGCTTTGACATTTTTGCCTTGCCGCGACCTTGGCGCAGAACGTAACGCCCGGTGGCTCGCTGGAGCGTCAAGGGCTAGCATCGGCGTAGAAGAACCAGCCTGAGGAGGCACGGTGGAACTCGTCATCATTGCGGTCATTGTGTTGCTTGTGATTGTCGCCTTGTGGGCAATTGCGCAGTACAACGGCCTGATTCGCTTGCGCAATCTGGTCCAGGAGGCCTGGCGCCAGATCGATGTGGAGCTGCAGAGGCGCCACGATCTCATCCCTAACCTCGTAGAGACCGTCAAGGGTTACGCGGCGCACGAGCGGTCCACGTTCGAAGACGTGACCAAGGCCCGCGCCGCTGCCTCCGTGCCCGGCCAGTCGCCCGCCGAGCAGGCCGCGCAAGAGAACATCCTGACTCAAGCGCTTGGTAGGCTCTTTGCGCTCGCGGAGGCGTACCCGGACCTCAAGGCCAACACCAACTTCCTGCAGTTGCAGCAGGAACTGACGAACACGGAAGACCGTGTTGCGGCGGGGCGCCGGTTCTACAACGCCAACGTTCGTACGCTCAACACCAAGATCGAGACGTTCCCCACGCTCATCATTGCCAAGATGTTCGGCTTCACGCAGGCTGAATACTTTGAGACGGAAGACCCCGCGGCGCGCCAGGCACCATCCGTATCGTTCTAGCGCAGGGCTAGTCTTCCTTCACTACCCGGTTGCGCCGCGACTCCAGGCGGTGCTTGATGCCCTCCACGATCATGGGCAAGAGTGAGACCGCCACGATCAACACGAGCGCAACCTCGATGTTGTCGCGCACCACGGCAAAGCCGCCGAGCCAGTAGCCCAAGAGCGTCACGCCCACGCCCCACACGAGCGCGCCGATGACGTTGTACTTCACAAAGTGTGAGTACGGCATCTTTCCCACGCCAGCGGCTACGGGAATGTAGGTGCGCACAAAGGGCACAAAGCGAGCCAGGACGATGGCGCGGCCGCCGTACTTCTCAAAGAAGGCGTGGGTCTTGTCTACGTACTCCTGCTTGAAGAAGCGTGAGTCTGGTCGCCTGAAGATCTTGGGGCCAGCCTTGTTACCAATGAAATAGCCGATTTGGTCTCCCACAAATGCGGCGAGAAAGAGCGCAAGGCATGCCACCCACAGCGGCACACCTAATGCCCCTGTGCCAATGAACAGGCCCGCAGTGAAGAGCAACGAGTCCCCTGGCAGGAACGGGAAAAGCAACCCGGTCTCGATGATCACGATCATGCAAATGCCGGCGAGCGCCCAGGCACCCCAACGATCAATGAAACCGTTGATGAGGTGTTCGGCGTCGAGCCAGTCGGGACCGAGCATGGGCACTACGGTGGCGGCGATCACCCGGATAGCCTACGGGGGTGAGTTCTCAAGAGTTCAATCCTGATGCCGACGCCCAGGAGTCCGTGGGCGTGGGGCCGTGGGAGGGTGCGCTCCCTGAAGGAGATCACTGGGACACGGAGTTGCTGCGCCAGGGTGACCGCCGCAACGTAGTGGACCGCTACCGCTACTGGAAGCACGAGGCCATAGTGGCGGACCTAGACGCGCGCAGGCACCCATTCCACATTGCCATTGAGAACTGGCAACACGACTTCAACATCGGTTCCGTGGTGCGCACCGCCAACGCATTCATGGTTGCCCAGGTGCACATTGTGGGCAACCGACGCTGGAACCGCCGGGGCGCAATGGTTACCGATCGATACCAACACGTGGTGCACCACCCCACCGTGGAGGACTTTGCCGCGTGGGCGCATGGGGCAGGACTCGCGGTCCTAGGCATAGACAACCTGCCTGGTTCCGTGCCGCTGGAGACATACGCGTTGCCCAAGGCGTGTGTACTGGTATTTGGCCAGGAGAGCATCGGCTTGACGGACGCCGTGCGGGATGTCGCCGATGCCACGCTCGCCATCGCGCAATACGGTTCTACGCGGTCCATCAACGCCGGGGCAGCGGCCGCCATCGCGATGCATTCGTGGATTCGTCAGCACGGGGACATCGACGCGGGCCATCCGGGCTAGCACACAGTGTGTGCGCCGCAACCGGGGACCTAGGCCGCAGACGGGTGGTCCCGGTTTCTGACACAATGGTCTGCGGTTCATACCGCAAGACTTCAGGAGAACACTCATGGCACTCGCCACCCCCGAAAGCTACAACGCGATGTTGGACGCCGCCAAGAACGGCGGCTACGCCTTCCCCGCGATCAACATCACCTCGTCGTCCACCATTACCGCGGCCATCCAGGGCTTCGCTGAGGCAGAGTCTGACGGCATCATCCAGGTTTCCGTTGGCGGTGGCCAGTACGCGTCCGGCGGCACCATCAAGGACCAGGTTGTGGGCTCGCTCGCACTTGCCGCGTACGCGCGCGAGGTGGCGAACAGCTACGGCGTGACGATCGCGCTCCACACCGACCACTGCCACAAGGACTACGTGGACAACTGGTTGCGTCCCCTGCTCGCCGCTTCCACGGAGCGCGTCAAGGCTGGTCAAGAGCCCATCTTCCAGTCGCACATGTGGGACGGTTCCTCGGTGTCGCTCGAGGACAACCTGGCCCTGGCATCGGAACTGCTTGAACTCTCCGCAGCCGCCAAGACGGTCCTCGAGATTGAGATTGGTGTTGTGGGTGGCGAAGAAGACGGCCACGCCGCTGAGATCAACGAGAAGCTCTACACCACGCCCGACGACGGTCTCAAGACGGTCGCGGCGCTCGGCACCGGCGAGAAGGGTCGTTACTTGACCGCTCTGACCTTTGGCAACGTGCACGGCGTGTACAAGCCGGGCGCTGTGAAGCTCCGCCCCGAACTGCTGGGCGAGATCCAGGCCGAGGTGGGCGCCAAGGTGGGCAAGGACAAGCCGTTCGACTTGGTGTTCCACGGTGGCTCTGGTTCCACCGCCGAGGAGATCGCGCTTGCTGTGTCGCACGGCGTCATCAAGATGAACATCGACACCGACACCCAGTACGCGTACACCCGTCCCGTTGCCGACTACATGCTGAAGAACTACGACGGCGTGCTCAAGGTTGATGGCGAAATTGGCGACAAGAAGCGCTACGACCCCCGTGCATGGGGCAAGATTGCCGAGGCTGGAATGGCGGCTCGCGTTGTCGAGGCGTGCCAGCAGCTCGGGTCCGCAGGTAAGAAGATCTAACAAGCGATCATGTGGGAAGCCCCCGTGGTCGTGAACCGCGGGGGCTTCCGCACGTGAGGGGAGGGCTGAGATGCCCGCAGCAGTCATCGTTGGTGCCCAGTGGGGCGACGAAGGTAAAGGCAAGGCAACCGATCTGCTCGGTTCCCGCGTCGACTATGTGGTGAAGTTCAACGGCGGCAACAACGCCGGCCACACGGTGGTAATTGGCGACCAAAAGTTCGCGTTGCACTTGTTGCCGTCTGGCATCCTCACTCCGGGCTGCACGCCCGTGATTGGCAACGGCGTGGTCATCGACTTGCGCGTGTTGTTTGAGGAACTGGATGCACTCAATGAGCGCGGCGTGGACACCTCGGACTTGTTGGTCTCCAACGCGGCGCACATCATTGCGCCCTATGCGCGCACCTTGGACAACGTGACCGAGCGCTTCTTGGGTTCGCGCAAGATCGGCACCACTGGCCGCGGCATCGGGCCTGCATATGCCGACAAGATCAACCGCGTGGGCCTGCGTATTGGCGATCTCTTTGATGAGTCGGTGCTGCGCGACAAGATTGAAGGCGCGCTCGCCACCAAGAACCACTTGCTCGTCAAGGTTTACAACCGGCGCGCCATCACGGTGGACGAGGTGGCCGACGAGTTGCTCGCCTACCGCGACCGGCTTGAGCCCCACGTGGCTGACACCTCGCTCGTGCTCAACACCGCGTTGGACGAGGGCCGCACTGTGTTGTTCGAGGGCGGTCAGGCCACCATGCTTGACGTGGACCACGGCACGTATCCCTTTGTGACGTCGTCCAACGCGACAGCGGGCGGCGCGTGCACTGGCTCGGGTGTAGGCCCCACGCGTATCGACTCGGTCATTGGCATTGCCAAGGCGTACACCACGCGCGTGGGTGAAGGCCCTATGCCCACCGAGCTCTTGGATGACAACGGCGAGCGTTTGCGCCAAGTGGGCCACGAGTTCGGCACCACCACTGGCCGTCCCCGACGCTGCGGTTGGTACGACGCCGTGGTGTCCCGTTACGCATCGCGCGTCAACGGACTCACCGACATTGTGCTCACCAAGCTGGACGTGCTCACTGGGCTTGAGGAGATCCCTGTGTGCGTGGCTTACGACGTCAACGGCGTGCGCTACCAAGACTTGCCGCTCGACCAGGGCGCGTTCGCGGCCGCGGTGCCTGTGTATGAGATTCTGCCGGGTTGGAGCGAAGACATCACTGGCGCGCGCGAGTTGAGCGACCTGCCCACGGCTGCGCAGGACTACGTCAAGGCAGTGGAGGAGTTCTCCGACTGCCGTATCTCCACCATTGGCGTGGGCCCTGGGCGTGACGAGATCATCCAGATCAACGACTTGCTGCACGAGCGCGCCTAGCCGGTGAGCCGTAGCATCGAGCGCGGTGATCGGCGCCTTCCAGTAGCGAGAGCCGGGAACGCGGCGGCTCTGTAGACTCGCTCGCGTGATCGTCCTCATTGTTGGCTCCGGCGCGCGCGAGCACGCTCTGGCCCGCTCCCTGAGCCTCGACCCGGCCGTGACCGCCATACATGCAGCGCCAGGCAACCCTGGCATCGGCGAACTCGCGACTCTGCACCCCATCAACCCACTTGACGGCGGGGCCGTAGCCGCGCTGGCCACCGCCTTGGGCGCCGAGCTGGTGGTGGTAGGTCCCGAGGCACCGCTGGTGGCAGGCGTAGCGGATTCCGTACGTGAAGCAGGGATCCCCGTGTTTGGTCCCAGCGCGCAGGCCGCGATGCTCGAAGGCTCCAAGGCCTTTGCCAAAGAGGTCATGGAGGCTGCTGGGGTCCCCACGGCGCAGAGCCGTACCTGTCGAACGGGCTCTGAGTTGGCCGCCGCGCTCGCCGAGTTTGGCGCACCGTACGTGGTCAAAGACGACGGTTTGGCGGCGGGCAAAGGTGTAGTGGTCACCGAGCATCGCGACGAGGCGCTCGCACACGGCGACGCCATCCTTGCTGCTGGCGGCACCGTGGTGGTCGAGGACTATCTGGACGGTCCCGAGGTGAGCCTGTTCGTATTGTGCGACGGGACCTCGGTAGTCCCGCTGCAACCCGCTCAAGATTTCAAGCGTGCGCTCGACGCCGATGCCGGGCCCAACACTGGTGGCATGGGCGCCTACTCGCCGCTCCCGTGGGCACCGCCGGGGCTCGTCGCCCAGGTAGTAGCGCACGTCGCTCAGCCCACGGTGGACGAGATGTCGCGGCGCGGCACGCCGTTTGTGGGAGTGCTCTATTGCGGGCTCGCGCTCACCAGCAAAGGCGTCAAGGTCATCGAATTCAACGCCCGCTTTGGCGATCCAGAGACTCAAGTGGTGCTCGCGCGGCTGCGGACTCCGCTCGCAGGAGTGCTCCTCGCCGCCGCTCAAGGAGGACTCGCCGACTACCCAGCGCTCGACTGGAGCGACGATGCCGCGGTCACCGTGGTCATCGCCGCTAAGAACTACCCGGGTGAGCCGGTCAAAGGTGACGAGATCACCGGTCTGGACGAAGCCAACGCCGAGCCGGGTGTGCATGTACTCCACGCGGGAACCGCCCTGGACGCCTCCGGTCACTTGGTATCCGCTGGCGGACGAGTGCTTTCCGTGGTGGGTGTGGGCCCGCACCTTGCGCCAGCGCGAGATCGCGCGTACGCAGGCGTGGCGCGAGTGGGCCTCGAGGGTTCGCACCACCGCACTGACATTGCGCAGGCAGCCGCGCGAATCGTCTCGGACTAGGAGCCGCACCGCATGCCTGGACACGCGTCTCCGCCCGTTGTGCTCGAACTGGATGGCTGGAAGCACATCTACTCCGGCAAAGTGCGTGACCTGTATGTGCCAGCCACCGCCCACCCCCGCGGGGACGTGGTGCTGGTGGTGGCATCGGACCGTATTAGTGCCTACGACTGGGTGTTGCCCACTGAAATCCCTGGCAAAGGGGCCATTCTCACGGCGCTGAGCTTGTGGTGGTTTGACCAGATCCGCGACATTGTGCCCAACCACACAGTGGAGGCGCCGGTGCCGTTTGAGGTGCAAGGGCGCGCCATGGTGTGCAAACGGCTCGACATGTTCCCCGTGGAGTGCGTGGCGCGCGGATACCTGACCGGCTCGGGTTTGGTGGAGTACAACGCGACGGGTGAGGTGTGTGGCGTGCCACTGCCAGGCGGGCTCGTGGATGGCTCGCGGTTGCCGGCGCCCATCTTCACGCCCGCCGCCAAAGCGGACGTAGGCGAGCACGACGAGAACGTGACGTTTGACGCAGTGGTGGCGAGCGTCGGGGCCGACGAGGCGGCACGGCTGCGCGAACTTACGCTGGCGATCTACGCGCGTGCCCATGAACTCGCGGCGGATCGAGGGATCATCCTGGCCGACACCAAGTTTGAGTTTGGGCGCGACGCTACGGGTGAGATCCTCATCGGTGACGAAGTCCTCACGCCAGACTCCTCGCGCTTTTGGCCCATGGACTCGTGGGAACCCGGCCATGCCCAGCCCAGCTATGACAAGCAATACGTGCGCGACTGGCTCACGTCCCCGGCATCGGGCTGGGATAGGCACGGGGATGCGCCTCCGCCCGCCCTGCCGGATGATGTGGTGGAGCGCACGCGCCAGCGTTACCTCGAGGCGTACGACAAGCTAGCCCGGTCCTAGGCGCGATTGGTGAACCGCAAGTAGTACCCGTCAGGATCCAGGACGCGGAAGTCCGTGAGCCCCCAAGGGCGCTCTTCCAGGTCTGAGTCGAGCGGCCAACCTGCCGCCACGATCCGGTCACGTTCGGCGCGCACATCATCCACCTCAACGACTATCTCCACCCCCGTGGGCGGGCGCCTTGCCTCAGGAGAGTCCCCGGCAACCGGGGCTTCGGCTAGGCCCACGAGCACGCCGTCACGGCGAACCGCGACGTAACGCCCTCCCGTGGGCCTGTCGTCCTTAGTGATGGAGAAGCCCAGCACGCCCACGTAGAACGCCACCGTGGAATCGACGTCAGCGGGGAACAATTCCAAGCGCAATTCAATGGACATGAAGCTAGCGTAGATATACGGCGGCGAGCATTTCGATCGCGCGCTCCTACCCAACGATGAGGGGTCTAGCGGGCGTCTAATGACTATGAAGAACCTCAGCAGGGTTGTCGCATTAGCGGCGATGCTCGTGGTGCTTGCCGCCTGCGCCGCACTTGGGGGTCCTCGCGAAGGCGGCTCGCCCATGGACCTCGGCAAGCCCGGAGAACTCCTGGACCAGACCGCGGGCGTGGCGTTCTACCCGGCGTGTGGCAACGAGATATTGGGCTTTGAAGGCGCCACCTACTATCAGTTCCAACCGAGCAACGCCGAGGATTTTGTACCTCCGTCCAGGGCCGATGCCCCCCAGGGCAAGTCTCGAGGGATGCTCCCGCGTGTGGCAGCGCCGGGACCGGGTGATGACACCGGCACCTTGACGCGCTATGACGGTGGGTTCGCATACTGGGTGTCCGACAACGGTCGACTGTCTACCTGGCTCACTACTCAGGAGATCACCTACAACTGGGTGTGCTGACCACCTGGATCGAGAGCCTCGCGGGCGTAGCCCAGCAGCCCGCTAAACTCGTGGCATGGCAACCATCCTCGTTCACGTGATGCCCAAGCCCGAGATCCTTGACCCCCAAGGCAAGGCTGTGGGTGCCGCTATGGCTCGCCTCGGCTTTGATGGTGTGGCCGAGGTGCGTCAAGGAAAGCGGTTTGAACTCACCATTGACGGCGAGGTCACCGAGGAGGTGCTGGCGCGCGTGCGCGAAGCCGCTACCACCCTGTTGAGCAATCCCGTAATCGAGGACGTGGTCCAGGTCAAGGTGGTCGGCTCCGGTTGCGGTTGCGGCGGTCACGGTGGTGGCGGACACGGACACGGACATGGCGGTCACGGTGGTCACGACCACGGCGAGAACCCGCTCTCCAAGTTCGGCATCGAGAAGAAGGACTTGCTCGCGTGAGCGCGCGCATCGGCGTCGTCACGTTCCCTGGCTCGCTCGACGACCGCGACGCCATGCGCGCGGTCAAGCTGGCCGGCGCTGAGGCCGTAGCTCTATGGCATGCCGATGCTGACCTGCACGCCGTTGACGCAGTGGTCTTGCCCGGTGGTTTCAGCTACGGGGACTATTTGCGGGCGGGTGCGATCGCGCGGTTTGCGCCCATCATGGACTCGATCGTGGACGCGGCAAACGGCGGCCTGCCGGTACTGGGAATCTGCAACGGTTTCCAGGTGCTCACTGAGGTGCATTTGCTACCCGGCTCCATGATCAAGAACGACCACCGTGCCTTTGTGTGCCGCGACCAAACCCTGCGCGTGGAGAACTCGCAGACGGTGTGGACCAGCGACTACGAGGTCGGTGAAGAAATCACCGTGCCGCTCAAGAACCAAGACGGCCAGTATGTGGCCGACGAGCGCGTGCTGGATGAACTTGAGGCTGAAGGCCGCGTGGTGTTCCGTTACGTGGGCTGGAACCCCAACGGCTCCCGCCGAGACATCGCGGGAATTTCCAACGCTCGCGGCAACGTCGTGGGTCTCATGCCGCACCCCGAGCACGCCGTAGAGCCCGGCTTTGGGCCGGACTCGCGTGAGACTGGGCGGGCTGGGACCGATGGTTTGGCGTTCTTCACCTCGGTCATCAAGCGCCTGGTGAGCGCGTAAGTTCGGTGGACACCCGCGCTGCGGGTGGTGCGGCGAGCCCGCTGATAGTGCTGCGTGACCTGGGTTTGCGGCGGGCTACGGTTGCCATTCCTCTGTTCCTAAGTGACGGTTGAGACGACAAAGGGCGCGAGGCCGCCGCACAGATGGTGTCGCGATGTCGGGTTAACCGTCACTTACGCACCGGAAGAAGGAATGCGAGCCTGCCCCGCCCCGCGTCCCGCGGGTAATGTGGTGACAAAGGCCCACCCTCAGCCACCCCCAACGGAGTCACTATGCCCAACAAGGACAGCAGCAACCCAGTTTCCGGTGAGATCGTCGCAGTGGACGCGTACGACGTGGTGGTCAAACCCACCGACCTCGTAGATGCCACAGACATGGAATCCCGCATCTACAAGGCCATTTCCGTGCAGCGCCCTGTGGTGATGGAGTACCTCAAGTCGCTCCGCCGCGACAAGCCGGATGCCACTCCCGCCGACCTCCTCAAGGAGCTCGAGAAGCGCTACGTGTCCACGGTGACCGTTACGGGGGCCGGGGTGGGTGCGTCAGCCGCCATCCCGGGGGTAGGGGTGCCGCTCGCGCT
>JAEYYZ010000001.1 GCA_023428185.1 Actinomycetes bacterium | reverse complement strand
TCATTGACAAGGACTTGCAGCTGGTGGCGTGTGGCTCCTCTGCCCGTAGCATGCCCACTTTTGGCGAGTGGGAACGCGTGGTCTTGGAGCACACGTACGACGACGTGGACTTCATCTCTGCTCACGCCTACTACGAGGAGTCTGACGGGGACTTCCAGTCCTTCCTCGCCTCAGCCGTTGACATGGACGCTTTCATCGAGGGCGTGGTGGCAACGGCCGATGCTGTGGGCGCCGCCAAGCATTCCACCAAGCGCATCATGATCTCGTTTGACGAATGGAACGTGTGGTACCTCAACCGGCCCACCAATCCTGTGCCCACGGGTGATGATTGGCCGGTTGCTCCCCGTTTGCTCGAGGACGTCTACACCCTCGCCGATGCCGTGGTGGTGGGTGACCTGCTGGTCACCTTGCTCCGTCACGCGGACCGCGTCAAGTCCGCGTCTCTCGCCCAGTTGGTCAACGTCATTGGCCCCATCATGACCGAGCCTGGTGGTGCGGCGTGGCGTCAGGCGACATTCCACCCCTTTGCGCTCACGGCGCGTCACGCGGGAGCGGTGGCTCTGGAAACACGGCTCGCCTCCCCCACCATTACCGCCGCCAAGTACGGTGAAGTTCCTGCTATCAATGCGGTTGCTACGTGGAATGAGGGCCGGGACGTCACCATCTTTGCGGTGAACCGCGACCTCGACGGTGCGCACGAACTGCGCCTGGACTTGAGTCCGCTGGGTGCCATTGAGTCTGTGGAGGCGACTGTGCTCACCGGGGACGACAGACTCGCGGTGAACACGGCGGCGGACCCGCACCGAGTGGCGCCAGTGGACGGCACTGCGTCAGCGCAGGGCGGCGTGGTGGTGGCCCCCTTGCCCGCTATGTCGTGGACGATGCTCCGGGTCACCCTCGCTGCATAGGCTGCCTTGTCAGTAGCCTCGCTGCTGGGGCTCCCTTGTCAGCAAGCTCGCTGGCCCACGCCTGCACTACTGCGAAACGCCTGCACTACTCCGAAACCCCTGCGCGGGCGAGGATGATCTCCCGCACGCGACCGGCATCGGCTTGACCCTTGGTCGCCTTCATCACGGCACCCACGATGGCACCCGCCGCAGCGAGTTTGCCTTCGCGGATCTTGTCCAGCACGTCCGGTTGAGCCGCGAGCGCCTCGTCCACGGCCGCCTCCAGCGCGGAATCGTCAGAAACCACCACCAGCCCACGCGCCTCAACCACGGCCGCGGGTGAACCCTCCCCCGCGAGCACACCCTCGAGCGCCTGGCGAGCCAACTTGTCGTTGATGGTGCCCGCGTCCACGAGGGACTGGAGTTCAGCAACGTCGGCGGGAGTCACGGGCAAGTCGCCCAGCCCCACTTCTCGCTCGTTGGCATAGCGAGCAAGCTCGCCCATCCACCACTTGCGGGCGGCTTGGGGCGCTGCACCCGCAGCCACGGTGTCGGTGATGAACACCAAAGCATCGGCCGCCACTGCGTCGCGCATCTCTAGGTCGCTGAAGCCCCACTCTTCACGTAGACGGGCGCGCATCTTGGCCGGGTGCTCCGGCAAGGTACCGCGAAGTTCTTCTACCCACTCCCGCGACGGCTCTACTGGTAGCAAGTCAGGCTCGGGGAAGTAGCGGTAGTCCTCGGCTTCTTCTTTGGAGCGGCCAGGCGTGGTGGATGAGGTGTCCTCGTGCCAGTGGCGCGTCTCTTGCACCACGGGTCTGCCTGCGAGCAGCAACTCGGCCTGACGCGCCGCCTCAAAGTGAATGGCACGCTCCACGGCACGCAACGAGTTCACGTTCTTGGTCTCGGAACGCTTGCCAAAAGGCACGGCAGTCTGGTCCTCACCAGGGCCCGCCTTGGGGCGCAGTGAGAGGTTCACGTCGGCACGCAAGCGACCTTGCTCCATACGGCCGTCAGAGATTCCCAGCGCGCGCACGATGTCCCGGATAGTGGCCACGTAGGCGCGGGCAACCTCGGCGGTACGCTCCCCCATGCCCTCAATGGGCTTGGTGACGATCTCCACCAACGGCACGCCGCCGCGGTTGTAGTCCACCAGCGAGTAGTCGGCACCCTGGATGCCGCCAGAACCACCCACGTGGGTGTTCTTACCAGCGTCTTCCTCCATGTGGGCACGCTCAATGCCCACGGCCACCACCGTGCCGTCGTCCAGTACTACGTCCAGTGAACCCTCAAAGCAGGTGGGCTCGTCATACTGGCTGATTTGGTAGTCCTTGGCCAAGTCCGGGTAGAAGTAGTTCTTACGAGCGAACCGGCTGGACTCACGAATCTGGCAACCCAGGGCCAGCCCCAAGCGGATCGCGGACTCCACGGCCTTGCCATTGGTCACGGGCATCGAGCCTGGTAGACCAAGGCATACCGGGCACACTTGAGTGTTGGGCTCGCCGCCAAAGACATTGGTGCAGCCGCAGAACATCTTGGTGGCGGTGTTGAGCTCCACGTGAACTTCGATGCCAAAGACCGGGTCAAAGTCGCGCATAGCGTCGGCGTACGTGATGGTCACTTGGCCACCTCCAACTCGGGAGCCTGCGAGGTCAAGGGGCCTCCCCAACTGCTGGTCAAGAGCGCCTCGAT
>JAEYYZ010000124.1 GCA_023428185.1 Actinomycetes bacterium | reverse complement strand
TGCTCCCAAAGCAGATGCGCTACCAAGCTGCGCTACACCCCGATAAATACCCGACAGCTCGCGCGATGCGGCACGGCGTGCCGGGCTCCGCTACTCTAGTACGCGCCGACGCGGTTCACGCCGCGCGTGCGGGCGTAGCTCAATGGTAGAGCCTCAGTCTTCCAAACTGATGGTGCGGGTTCGATTCCCGTCGCCCGCTCCAGTGAGACCAGCGGGCTTCCCCACTATCCGGGCCTCAGCCCATCAGCCCCAGGATGGCTCCCGCAATAGCGAGCGCCGAGGCATCGTGCGCGGCATCAATGAACGTCACCCGCCCCGACCGCTGAGCAAAACCGTTGTGCAACGCGTGCGCACCGCCACGGAACACCAGGCCAATGAGCCCGCCCAACAGCAACCCTTCCCACCAGGTACCCACACCTAGGTTCACCATGAGCACGGCCAGTACCACCACGCCCAGGGCGTTCGCGAGGATGGTCTGGGCGAATGCGGGGCCCATCTTGGCATTGTGCATGGACTCCGGCGTGATTCCGGCTGCGGTGGCCCAGGGCTTGAAGAGCCCTTGCGGCGAGTACCAGATCCACCCCAAAGCGAACGATGCTACAAACGCCAGCACCACAGCCAACCAGTTCGCACCGTCAACGGAGAACCATTCCACGAGCTACCTCCGGTAGTGAGTTTCCACTGCCAAGGCAATGTCTTCTAAGTCTTTTTCCAGCGCGGCCTTGGCTGCCTTTGCACCCAGCGGGCCTAGCACCGCCCAGGCAAGTTTCTGCCCCGCGCTCGCTTGCGAGGTCTCCGCTCCAAACGCAATCGACAAGCGACTTCCTAAGGAACTTGGCGCCAATTCGTATCGAGTCTCATAGGTTGAGCCTTTGGATTGCGCGTGTAGAACCACCACGGAGACCGGCTCCACTGCGGCCACTGTCATCACTTCGGAGTCGAGCTTGCCCAACATGCGGCGGGTCTCCCGCCAACTCACGCCGGGGGCAAAACCCGTGCCTTCTAGCCGCTCAATGGACTCCACGGAGTTCAGTGCGCGTGCAAGGCGCTCTAGGTCCGTGAGCACCGCCCACACCTCGGCGGGTTCAGCAAGAATGTCGCGTTGCGCCCTCACAGTGTGACCAGCCATTGCACTCACTCCTCGACAGCGTTGTCTGGAGACTCACTGTAGACCTGGAAGCTCGTGCGCAACAGGGTGAACTCTCACGCGCCGTTGGCCTCAACAGACATGACGCCTAGGGGCGTGCGGCGTAGTACGCCTCCACCGCTTGCTTGGCCGCGTGGGCCTCTGCCTCCAGTTGTACCTGGCGCGATGCTCCTTGAGACCTCAACACCGCGCGTTCCACCCAGTTGGCGGGTCGAGTCACGTAGGCCACCGTGAAGCGGACTGCAGTCCCCCCATCCGCGGCCTCCGTCCCCACCGTGGTGGTCGTTGTGACATCGGGAAGCATGTGCCTTGTGGTGTAACTGCGCGGTGAATCCACTGCCACCAATTCCGACTCCACGGATACCAGTTTTCCGGAGGCATCGGTGCCAGCCATCAGCATCACGGAACCCTCCTTGCCCCACACACCTTCCGTGACAGTGAGAGACAGCACGCGAGGGTCGAACCGCACTTGCGCTTCTTGGTCCTGGATGTACGCCCACATTGCGTCAAGCGGCACTTGTGTCCACCACTCGTAGGTGAGCGTTTCCTCGAATACGCGCGCCATTGCACCTCCTTCCGTTACGTCAGACCGTAGCGCGCCGTGGTTGCCGCACTCAAAGCATCGGCGGTACTCTGGCCAAGTCCGCCACGAAAGGTCTGCGAGATGAGCACCGCGAGCAACGCCCCCCAGGCGATGACTCCTGCCCTCGTGACGAGCGCGGGCTCCATGTGCTGCGACATTTGCTGCTGTCTGTAGAGCGCTGGCGCGCCCGGTCTCTCAACCGAGCCACACCGCCGCCAGTGCTCGCCCCCGCACCCCCCGATGTGCACCGCGCCTAGGCGCACCCTGTATTGCCAGACCATCAACTCACTACAACATGTAAGGAAACATTCATGGCCCGCATCTATGAAGACGCCACGGCGCTTATTGGCAACACTCCCCTGGTCAAGATCAACAAGCTTGCTGAGGGTGTGGAAGCCACCATTCTTGGAAAACTCGAGTTCTACAACCCCGCCAACTCCGTCAAGGACCGCTTGGGCGTGGCCATTGTGGACGCCGCGGAGGCCGACGGCTCGCTCAAGCCGGGCGGTACCATCGTGGAGGCAACCTCCGGCAACACCGGTATTGCGCTTGCGTTCGTGGGCGCCGCCCGCGGCTACAACGTGGTGCTGACCATGCCCGAAACGATGTCCAAGGAGCGCCGCGCCCTGCTGCGTGCGTTTGGTGCAGAACTCATCCTGACCCCTGGCCCTGAGGGCATGAAGGGCGCCGTTGAAGCATCGGAGAAGATCGCCGCAGAGCGTCCGGGAGCCATCTTGGCCCGTCAGTTTGCCAACGCTGCTAACCCCGAGATCCACCGCCGCACCACCGCCGAGGAAATCTGGAACGACACCGACGGCGAGATCGACATCTTCATCGCCGGAATCGGTACCGGTGGCACCATCACCGGTGTGGGTGAGGTGCTCAAGGCTCGTAAGCCCAGTGTGCAGATCATCGCGGTCGAGCCAGCGGAGTCCCCCATCCTCAACGGCGGCCAGCCTGGTCCGCACAAGATTCAAGGTCTCGGCGCCAACTTTGTGCCGGAGATCCTGAACACCGATGTGTACGACGAGGTCTTGGACATTGACTCCGAGACGGCGATTGCCACGGCGCGTGCAGCCGCTCGCAAGGAAGGCCTGCTCGTAGGAATCTCCTCCGGTGCGGCACTTGCCGCTGCCATTCAGGTGGGAAGCCGTCCCGAGAACAAGGGCAAGACCATCGTGACCGTCATCCCCTCGTTCGGTGAGCGCTACCTCAGCTCCATCCTCTACGCGGACTTGATGGACTAAACCAAGCCTTTCCAGTGTTGGACCAACCCGGAGGTATCACATGAGCGAGCGCATGTCCGCATGGTCGCTGGCACGTGAAGACGTGGAGACGGTGCGCAGGCGAGACCCTGCCGCACCCTCGACGTTTGTCATCGTC
>JAEYYZ010000159.1 GCA_023428185.1 Actinomycetes bacterium | reverse complement strand
AACACCCTCTACACCATCCTGGAGACGGTGACCCGTTTGGCGGCCCCGCTGCTTCCGCTCACCACCGAGGAGATCTGGCGCGGGCTCACGGGCGGGCGCTCGGTGCATCTGACCGACTACCCAGTGGTGCCCGCGGCGTGGGACGCCCCAGGTCTCGCGCCCACCATGGACCTGGTGCGAGACATCGTCTCTGCGGCGCACGCGCTGCGTAAGCGCGAGAAGATCCGCGTCCGTCAGCCGTTGTCCGCGCTCGAAGTGGCCGTGGATGACCCGCAAGCGCTCAAGCCGTACGTCTCGATCATCGCCGCCGAGCTCAACGTGAAGTTCGTGGTGGCCGTCACGCCGGAGAAGTTCGTGGCCGCCAACCCAGTGGAGCAACGCCTCACGGTGAACGCCCGCGCGGCCGGACCGCGCATCGGCAAGCAAGTGCAGCAGGCCATCGCGGGTGCCAAGTCAGGGGAGTGGAGCGAATCCGGCGGCGTGGTGACCGCCGGAGGTGTGGCACTTGAGCCTGGTGAATACGAGTTGGAAACCGTGGTGGGCGGTGACAACCCGGACGGCGCTGCGGCGGTGCTTCGTGGTGCGGACGGCACGGCACGCGGCTTTGTGTTGCTCCAGACGGCGCTCACACCGGAACTCGAGGCAGAAGGCTACGCGCGTGACCTCATCCGCCTTATCCAAGACGAACGCAAGAACTCCGGGCTCAACGTGGGCGACCGCATCGTGCTGACAGCTCACGTGCCGCTCGAGCATGTGCCGGCTGTAGAGACCCACAAGGACCTCATTTCACGTGAAGTCTTGGCCACGACTTTTGAGGTGACACCGGGTCCGCTACGGTTCGATATCAGCAAGGCTTAATACGCATGCCTCGCGGGGACGCCCGTTTGGCTTGAGGAGGGGACACCGTGCCACGACACCTTCAACTCACCGACCCCACGCGGCGGTCGTGGGCTGTTGATGAGCCGCGACCCGTGAGAATCACGGTGTGGGAGCCCGAACAAGCGCTCCACGCGCCGGTCCCGCTCGCGCTGCTCTCTCATGGCACGGGCGGCTCGGTGGAGACGTTGGATTGGCTCGGAGAGGCTCTCAGCGCGGCGGGTTGGCTAGTGGTGGGTGTCGACCACCATGGCAACACCTCCGCGGAGCCATACTTGCCCCAAGGCTTCGGGTTCATTTGGGAGCGTCCCAAGGACTTGCGCTACGCCTTGAACTGGGCCATGGCGGAACGTGCCGTTGACGCTTCGCGGATCGCGGCGGTGGGGTACTCCCTTGGCGGCTATTCGGTGGCGGCTCTCGCAGGCGCGCGGCTCAACACCCCGGTGGTGCGTGGAGTACTGAGCGGTCAGATTCCCGTCCCGCCGCTTCCCGAATATCCCACCTTGGTGGAGGATCTCGCCGCCGCATATTCGTCGCAAGAACTGGCCACACAGCTTGACGCAGCCGATGCTGACCTGCGCGACCCCCGTGTGAACCGGGTGGTGTTGCTCGCGCCCGCTGTGGGCCAGTTGGTGGCTGCGGACACCTTGGCGCACGTGAGAGTGCCTGCGCTTGTTATGTGGGGCGCCAACGACGACATCGCGGCACCGGCAGAGAACGCGCACGTCTACCGCAACGGCATCCCCGACGCCACGGGCGTTGAACTCGGTGCGTACGACCACGGCATCTTCCGATCTGATGTGGCCGAGCCGAGCAACGGGCGGGACATTCGAGCCGCTGTGGCGCAACGCATTGTGGGCTTTCTCCGCGGCTAGTACGGCCTCGGTTTGACGGACGAGCCTGCAATCCGAAAGTTTCGCGCGCCGCGTTGTAGGGTGCGAGGAGCGGAAGGATGAGCAATGAAGCTGGCAACGCGCACCATCGTGGTAGGAACTGCGGCACTAGTGGCCCTCGCGGCATCGGGCTGCTCCAGTGACGCGCCCCAACCAGCCACAGGCGAGGGCTGGGAACTGGTGTGGAACGACGAGTTCTCTGGCGAGGAAATAGACCTCACCAAGTGGAGCTACGAGACCAACTGCTGGGGCGGCGGCAACAACGAACAGCAGTGCTACACCGACCGCGCCGAGAACTCGTTCCTGCGCGACGGCAAGCTCGTGATCCACGCCCAAGCTGAAGAGTTCACCGGCCCTGCCGAGCCCCTGGAATGGGAAGGCTCAGACCCAAGCAACACGGCGACATTGCCGTACACCTCGGCTCGCCTCACCAGCAAAGGCAAAGGTGATTGGACGTACGGACGCATCGAGGTGCGAGCCAAGGTCCCCGGCGGTCAAGGCATTTGGCCTGCTATCTGGATGCTTCCTACCGACCAGTTCTATGGCGAATGGGCGGCATCGGGCGAAATCGACATCTTTGAAGCCGTCAACCTGGGTACCAGCGAGGAACTCCCTGTTCACGGAACCTTGCACTACGGGGCGTATTGGCCCGGCAACACCTCCAGTGGAACCAGTTATGTGATTCCGGATTCGGACCCGCGCGAGCAGTTCCACACGTACGCGATCGAGTGGGCCGCGGGAGAGATCCGGTGGTACGTGGACGACGTCCACTTCGCCACACAGACCTCAGACGGCTGGTACTCACAGCCGCTTGACCCCTCGGGCAACCCTGTGCCGCTCACGGACGGTCAGCCTTTCGACAGGGCCTTCCACTTGCTGCTCAACGTGGCAGTGGGTGGAGCATGGCCCGGCAACCCCGACGCCACCACCGAGTTCCCGGTAGAGATGGAAGTGGACTTTGTGCGGGTGTGGCAATGTGCCGCTACACCCGAGACGCTTGAGGCGTGCGCCACCGTGAGCGACGATGCCGAACACGTTGCAGGCAGCCAGCCGGTAGACCGCAGCAACATTGAGTTTGATCCCAACTTCATCAACGGCGAGGTTGTCACGGTGTTTGACGATGCCCTCCAGGGCCCGTACTACATCGACACCTGGGCATCGTCCGGAGGAATTGCCGTGGAGGAAGTCGAGGACACAGAGCGCGGAACCGTCATCCAGTTCACCTATGACTCCGATGAGTCGGTGGCCTTCTTCCAAAGCATGGACGGCTTTGACTTCAGCGAGTTCGCCAACGTGGAGTTCGACCTGAAAGTGGTGGAGGACCCGCGGCCCAGCGGGGGCTTCATGATGAAGACAGATTGCTTCCACCCATGCGGAACGGGCAACGTCACCATTAATCAACCCACGCCCGGCGAGTGGACCTCATACGCCATACCGCTAGCGGACCTTGTTGCGTACAACGGGTCCGTTTTGGACGTGACCACCATCAACACTCCGCTGGTGATTTTCCCTGACATCGGCAATCAGCGCGGGGTGGTGTTGCAGGTGGACAACGTGCGCGTGTCCAGGTAGGCGCACCGGATACGCTCGCTATTCCACGGTGGAGTTCGTGACAGTGGGAAGGGATTGACGGCCCAAATAGAAGATGTCGCGGTAGGGACTCGTGTAGAAACGTTGCCCCGTGTTGTTAATGATTTTGGAGTTGCGGATGGTGAGGTGACCGGCTCGGTCATTGCTCACGTAGAACACCCCAGGGCCACCTTCAGGGGCCACGTTTCCACTCAGGATCGACCCGTCAATGAGCACTTCTTTCCACGTGCCATCCGAGTACACAGCGCCGCCATTGCCGCCGTTTCCGCTACTTGCACCCGTGCCCGTCGCGGTGTTGCCGGAGATCACGCTGTTGAGCACGGTGAGTGGAGCGTGGAGCACGGAGACGCCACCGCCGTTAGCGCACTGATTGGATTCAATGGTGGAGTTCACCACGTATGACGTGGCTTCCTGACCCGTGAGGCGAATCGCACCGCCCCCGGCGTCGGAATGCGCCGTGACGCAGCGGTTACCAGAGAAGTGCGAGTTGTAGACCTTGAGCTGGCCGCCGCGCATCGCGATGGCGCCACCGCCGCCACCCCCGCCGGGGCCTTCCCAGCCGGTCTGGATGCTCGTGGCGTTGCCTCCGGAGAAGGCAATGTTCTGGAAGACCACCACCGGAGTGGTGTCGTTCTGGCACGAGGCGTCGCGCCACCCAAACTCCTCCTCGCACGTATTGGCGTAGAAGATTCCCCGGTTGCCCCCGCCACTCAATGTCACGAGGCCGCCGCCATCCACCACGAGCGAATTCACCGACGTGCCACCTTGCCACGGGTGTGCGCAGTTGTGGGTGTTGCACAGATACAGCGTGCTGGAGACGGTGATGGTCACTGGACTTGATCCGCAATTGAAGGTGACGTGCCCGCCCCCAAAGAGAGCACTCTGCAATGCAGCGGAGGTGCACGAACCTGCGGTCCCAGTCCCCACCACTTTTGGGGTGGCCGGAGTGTCAACAGGAACCCCTGCCGCGCTGATGCTCGCGCCCCCTGTGGGGTTGCCGTACTGCGGGATCTGGGGGTACCAGATTGAACTGGCACGTGATTGAGGCTCGTCGTCGCCCGGGGCGGCTGGAAGCACGGAAGCGTCGACCTTAACGGTCTCAGCGCCCCCGTGCCGTTCGCTAGGACCCGGGTTGAGCCGTGCCCCGCTGCTCTTGCTGAACCCGATCTGAACCAGCGCTGGCGCATCGTCCGCGCGCTCCGCGGCGGCATCGGCCGCGTTGGCGGGCAATGCGCCCACGCCCCATGCGAGCAACGTCACCGCACAGGCCATAGCAACGCGCCGACCAACACCGGACAGGCGCATGGTTCTTCGTGCTTGGACAAACGGTGCATTGCGGCGCGAATCGGACACGCCTTGACTTTATCCCGGCAACACGGAGTCCGCGAGAGCAGGCACTTGCCTACCCCCGCGGACTACGAAGACAAGCCGCTAGCAGTTGCTAGCAGCGGCCCTCTGCAAGGCCGCCGGCCGCGGAGTATTGGAAGGTCTTGATATCGCCGTCAGGGTGGGTCACCCACACGCACCAGTCGCTGTAGTCGGTGCCTTCGAGGCCGCCAAGCTCCACCCCGGGGTATTGCTCAAACACCAAGCCGGTGTTTCCGCCAGTCATGACGTACAACGAACCATCCATTTCGATGGACGGGAACTCGTCGTTGTCAACGAAGTAAGTGGCGATCTCTTTGCCCAGAGTGGCTACGTCTGCCTTGGCGGCAGCATCGTTGGCTTTGGCCTGCTGCGAGACAAAGATGGGCGCTGCGATGGCAAACAGGATGCCCACCACGATGAGGCCGAGGAGCACGACGGCGCCCAGCACGATGGCAACGATGGCGCCGGTGCCCAGTTTCTTCTTGGCTGGCGCGGCTTGATCTCCTGGCACAGCGGTAGGCGCGGGTGCAGGCTCAGGCATGGGTGGCAGTGATTCAGTCATGATTCCCCTCAGACGGTCAGTACGGCAAAGACACCGTGCCAGCACCCTATCGGCGGGCGTGGGAGACTGTCACCATGACAGACGTGCCGCCAGCAGACGATTCCTCGCCTGCCGACGAACAGGCCATTTACCAGCACATTCTATCGCGCAATCCGGAACACAAGTTTGAGCCGACGCTCGACCGCGTGCAGCGCGTGTGCGCATTGCTTGGAGACCCGCAACACGCGTTCAAGGTGGTGCACGTCACCGGCACCAATGGCAAGACGTCCACCTCTCGCATGGTGGAATCGTTGGTCCGTGAACACGGACTGCGCACCGGTCTGTTCACTTCCCCGCACCTGACAAGCGTCCGCGAGCGTATTCAGATCGACGGGGAGCCCATCAGTCGCACCGACTTTGTGAGGTTGTGGGGCGAACTTCACCCCATCATCGAGATGGTGGACGCGGAATCCGTGGACGCCGGCGGCCCGCGCTTGAGCTTCTTTGAGGTGCTCACTGTTCTGGCGTTCGCCGCCTTTGCCGATGCCCCCGTGGACGTTGCGGTGATCGAAGTGGGAATGGGCGGCTCGTGGGATGCCACCAATGTGGCCGATGCCGATGTCGCGGTGATTGCTCCAGTGGGACTGGACCACGCTCAATGGCTGGGCGACAACATCGTGGATATTGCTGCAGAGAAGTCGGGGATCATCAAGCACGGTTGTGCGGTCGTGATTTCCCATCAAGCGGAGGTGGTGGTCCCCGTCATTGCCAGCGCCGTGGCGGAGCATGATGCTCGCGCCATGTGGGAAGGCTCGGAACTCGAGGTGCTGGAACGTCAGCCCGGCGTGGGTGGGCAATTGGTGACTCTCCGCACCCCGGCAGCTGTGTATGCCGAGCTTTTTGTACCGCTCTACGGCGAATACCAGGCGCACAACGCTCTCTTGGCCCTCGCCGCAGTGGAGGCCTTGTTGGCAGATGGAGGAGAGCCCCAGTCGCTCGACGGCTCCACGGTGGAGGCAGGCTTTGCGGCGGTGACATCGCCAGGCAGGCTTGAGGTGGTGCGGACGTCACCCATGATCGTGGTGGATGCGGCCCACAATCCCCACGGCATTGACGCGCTCGCAGGCGCCGTGGACGAGTCCTTCTCATTCACCACACTCATTGGGGTGGTGGGCATCCTTGATGACAAAGATGCGGATGGCATCTTGGCTGGACTGGAGCCCATTCTCGATCAGGTGGTCATCACGCAGTCGTCCTCCACGCGTGCGCTTGCCGCGGATCAGCTTGCGGTGCTTGCCAACGACATTTTTGGTGAGGACCGGGTGACAGTCGCGGCCCGCTTGCCCGATGCCATAGATGCCGCGGTGGCCCTGGCGGAGGCGGATTCCGACATCGGTGGGGGAGTGTTGGTGGTGGGCTCGGTGACCCTCGTGGCAGACACGCGTATTCTCGTGGGCGCGGACAAACGCAAAGGCGCCGGCCGCGCCCGCTAAGCGATTGACCCGCTGATCACCATGAAAGGCCCTACCGCATCGTGACTGCCACCCCCTCAGTAGCGCGCCCGCCACGCTCCGCGGCTTTGGTGTTCACTCAAGCAACCCTTGGCCTGCAATCTTTGGCTGCTCTGTTCGCGGTGCTAGCCACCTTTGGGCTGGGCCGCGCCGGGGTAGTCGACATTCCCGCGGGCTTATTGTGGGGCGGGGGGCTCGGTCTGGTGCTCGCCTTGGGTTATGCGACGGGCCAGCAACGCAAGCCCTGGGGCCGCTGGTTGGGCTGGTTCCTGCAGCTTCCGATGCTCCTTGCGGGACTGATAGTGCCAGCCATTGCGATCATCGGCGTGATGTTCTTGGGGATTTGGATTCTCGCTTTGCGGCTAGGGGGTCGCATTGACAGGGAGCGTGCGCAACGCAGTGAAGAGGAGGCGGCCGGGTGACAGGATTCTTGTGGCGCATGGCTGGCGCACTCGTAGTGCTCAC
>JAEYYZ010000091.1 GCA_023428185.1 Actinomycetes bacterium | reverse complement strand
TCGTACGACGTGCCGGACTCCGTCATCGGCTTCCTTAGGGGAGAGCTTGGGGACCCGCCTGGCGGTTGGCCAGAGCCCTTCAGAGCAAAGGCACTCGAGGGTCGCCCTGCCGCCAAGGAACAGGCCGAGCTGTCCCAAGAAGACATGGATATCCTCGCTGTACCAGGGACTTTCCGCCAGCAAAGGCTCAACGAACTGCTGTTCCCCGGCCCAGCCAAGGAGTTCGAGGCGATGGTGAGGGAATACGGCGACATCTCTGTGCTCGACACCTATCACTATTTGTATGGCATGACCGAGGGCAGCGGGGAAGAAATCACCGTGGAGCTTGAGCGTGGTGTGTCCATGCTCGTCATGCTGGAAGCGCTGGGTGTGCCGGACGAGCACGGCATGCGTTGGGTCATGTTCAACTACAACGGACAGATCCGGCCGGTCCAGGTACGTGACCTCAACGCCGAGGTGAAGGTCGTGGCGCGCGAGAAAGCAGACCCGGCAGTTCCCGGCCAGATTGGTGCACCATTCGCAGGAGCGGTGACGGTGACTGTTGCCGAAGGAGACACCGTGGCCGCAGGCGCTGCGGTGGCGACCATCGAGGCAATGAAGATGGAAGCCTCAATCACCACGCCCGTGGCCGGCACCGTCAAGCGGATCGCACTCCAAGGCGCCGAACCCCTCCAAGGCGGCGACCTCGTGCTCGTCATCGAGTAGGTCTAGGGACCATCGTCCTGCCCCACGTCCTAGGTCCCACGCAAGGATGGAACCAAAGGGAGGGGCACCATGAAGGTCCTCGTCACCGTCGCCTCGAAGCACGGTTCCACCGCCGAAATCGGCGATGCCATCGCGCGGGTCATTGCAGAGGCGGGTCACGAGGTTTACCAGGCGGTTCCCGATCCTGATATCGCGTTGGAGCACTTCCACGCCGTGGTGTGTGGCAGTGCCGTATACGGAGGATCCTGGAGGTCTGAGGCGGTGAGATTCCTAGAAATTCGTGCTGACGACCTGCGAGCCAAGCCCATCTGGCTCTTAGAGACAGGACCTGTAGGCAATGTCGATCTGATCGAGAGCGGCAGCAACGGTGTGGCACTCGGTTCGCTTGTCGCGGCACGGACCCTCAAGGTGTTTGGCGGCAAACTGGACAAATCACGCCTGACAGTGGGGGAGCGGTTCATCACGCAGATGGTGGGCGCCACCGACAGCGACGACCGCGATTGGGAAGAGATCACTACGTGGGCAACCGGCATTGCCGATGCCCTCAACAAGGAAGAGCAGGGTCATTCATGAAGGTTCTCGTGGCCGCGGGCAGCAAGTATGGTTCCACCCGCGAAGTAGCGCAGATAATAGGCAAGGAACTTGCCGTGTTGGGCTTCGAAGTGGACATTATGGACGCCCATGAAGTGCTCTCCGTAGTGGCCTATGACGCCGCTGTGATCGGTAGCGCGGTCTATGGAGGCCTGTGGCGTCGGGACGCAGAGGAACTCATGCGGGACCACGCGCCGGTGCTGCGGCATCGGGAAGTATGGACGTTCTCTGTGGGGATCGAAACCATCGTGTCTGAAGGGCAACCGAAGGATGAGGCGTACAAGCTGTCGGACACGGTAAACGCCCATGAACACAAGCGCTTCACAGGAGCTCTCGACCCGAGCAAGCTCAATGTGGGTGAAAAGGCTCTCATCAGGGCACTCGATCCACCGTTGGGCGACTTTCGCGACTTTGCTGAGATTAGGGCATGGGCCCAGGGAATCGGCGCTGTACTGGCGGAGCGTGCGGCACTCTAGGCCGAACTGTCATAATGTGCATTATCGGCATACTGCGTAGGTTCACGCGCTAGAAGTCCGGGGTGTTCCCGGGCCCCTCGTACGGAACAAAAGATTGCCATGAGGCGTTCTGTGAGCAAGGGCCACAAGCCCAACCCGAGGAGGCAACTATGGCGGACCGAACACTACGTGGAATGCGCCTGGGCACCCAGAGCATGGAAAGTCCCGGCAGCGCAGAACTTGCAGAGCGCCGTGACGTTCATTACGACTGCCCCAACGGGCACGTCCTGACTTTTCCCTTCTCCATTGAGGCGGAAGTTCCGTTGTCATGGGAATGCGGCTGTGGCGCTCTCGCCTTGCTCCGTGACGGCGACCGTCCCGAGCCCCAGGAGGTTCGCGCCCAGCGCACTCATTGGGACATGTTGCTCGAGCGGCGCACCATCCCAGAACTCGAAGAACTCCTCGAGGAGCGCCTTGAGCTACTCCGCGCCGGCCGCTCCGGCTAGAACCACTCGTTGAGAAAAGGCCTGAGGATCCCACTACGGGGTTCTCAGGCCTTTCTCTTGCGCGTAAACGGCCTGCTCAGCCCCCAGACAGTGACCTTCCACAGTGCCTCACGGATGATCGCAAAGCTCATCTTTGACTCGCCCCGGTCGCGTTCGATGAACTCGATGGGTACTTCCACAACCTGGGCGCCCACGCGCAGTGCGCGCACTGTCATATCCACTTGGAAGCAATAGCCTTGCGACTCGACTTCGTCGAGATTTACTTGACGTAACGTCGCCGCGTGATACACCCTGTAACCCGCCGTTGAGTCCTTCACTGGGATCCCGAGCATGATCCGGGTATACAGGTTGGCGCCTTGCGATAGCCACTTGCGATGTAACGGCCAGTTCACTACGGACCCACCAGCCACCCATCGTGAGCCGATGACTAGCACCCCCTCCCCTGCCGCCGCGAGCAACGAAGGCAGTTGGGACGCTTGGTGCGATCCGTCGGCGTCCATCTCGACCAAAGTGTCATAATCTCGCTCAAGCCCCCACGCAAAGCCTGCACGGTATGCCGCGCCCAGCCCTTGCTTGGATGTCCGCTCTAAGACATGAACCCGCGGATCCTCCGCACTCAACTCTGCCGCCCACTCCCCTGTGCCGTCGGGTGAGCCATCGTCCACCACCAAGATGTGCGCCTGGGGGACGTGCTCGAATACGCCAGCAATCTGGCGCGGCAAAGACTCACGTTCGTTGTACGTGGGAATTATGACTAGCGTCGTCACCATTCGTAGCTTTCCCTTATTCGCACTACTACCGAACCCACGGCAAGAACAGCCGCGAGTCCAGCAAAACCCCAGGTAATCCAGTGTCCGTAAGCAACTGCAGGGGTGATCGATGTCCGTAGCGGGATTTGCGCGTGTCCATAGGCTTGGGTGAACAATTCGGAGGATTCCACCACGCGACCAGTGGGTGTGATGACCGCGCTGACGCCCACTGTGGACACTTGCAAGGCGGCTTTACCGGTTTCAATGGCTCGCAATCGCGTCATGGCCAATTGCTGCGTGGACTCGGCTGTCACTCCAAAGGTGGCGTTGTTGGTCTGCACAGCCAAGAATTCCACGTTTTGCGCCGATGCCTCCCGCGCCACCCAGTCATACGCCACTTCAAAGCAAATGATGGTGCCTACCCGCACGGCACGGTCCAGTGAAGCGATCTCCACGTCAATGAGGGCCGGCTCGGTGCCAGCGATCATGTCGCGCGTGACTCTGTCGACCTCGGGCGAGAACAGCCGCGCAAAACTGCGGATGGGGATGTACTCCGCAAAGGCGGCTGGTTGCTGCTTGCGATACTCGCCCGCGGCAACGCCTGAAGGCAACCACACCAACGAGACGTTATAGCGGCCTTTGGGCACGCTGTAATCCGCCGTGCCAATAATGATGGGTGTGTTGATGGTCCGTGCGGCAGCAGTGACATCGGCGGCCGTGGGCTCATCCACACGGGGGTCAAAATCTACTGAGTTCTCAGGCCAAATGGTGAGGTCGAGCGGGCGATCCGTGCTCGCAGCAAGGAGTCGGGTCGCCTCCACGTGGTTAGTGGTCACTAGCCGTGCCTGTTGAAAGGAGTCCAAGCCGTCGTTGGGAACGTTTCCTTGAACCCAACCCACCTCGAGCGTTCCCTGCTCGGGGCGTTGGTCTAGCGGAATCCCAAGGGGTACCAGGAATATCACCAACGTCACCAACGGTGCCGCCAACACACTGACCCACCGCCGCTCGGACCAAGCTTTCACAGCCAGGCCCAGGAGCCCGCCCGAGATGCCGACAGCAAACGAAACCAGCGGAGCTCCACCCCACACCGCGAGATTCACTACAGGCGCATCCACCACGCCAAACGCGAGGCGGCCCCACGGAAAACCGCCAAAAGGCACCGCCGAACGTAGTAGTTCCGCGCCCACCCACAGCAGCGCAAACACGGGCGGCGCCAACCAGGGCTTGCCGTCAAAGAAACCGGCGTGATTGGCATGAGCAAAGAACATGCACGCGAGCCCAATGAACAGGGAGCTCACGAGCGATAGCGCGAGCCACGGGATCCACCCCACCGCAAACTCGAGCCATTCAATGTGCGGCAGAAAGAAAGCAAGCCCAAAGGCCCACCCCAGTCCCAAGGCGCCCTTCCCGGTAGCTTCCGAGATCGCGACAAACAGAGCGGCAATGGCAACCGGGGCGAAGAACCACAAACCCACGCCTGGGAAGGCGGTAAAGAGAATCAGTCCGCCAGCGACGGCTAGTGCTAGATTCCTGAGTCGCGACACTGTGCAAGCGTACGTGAGCGGCGCTGTGGACTAGTACGCCACCACGCCCCTGCGCATCGCTTCTACCGCAGTCCGGGCGCGGTCTTTGAGGCGCGATGAGGGGGCAACTTGAATGATTTGTTCCAGCGCATCGATGACTTGTTTGCACCAGCGCACCATGTCACCGGGCGCGATCTCTGAGCCCGCAATGACCGCGTCCAGCGACTTGCCTTGAGCCCAGCCGTGGATGGGCGCCACGATGCCCCATTGCGGAGCAGGGAGGGAAGGCAAGCGGTGCGCGGTGTGGAGGTCGTCGATCCGAGACCACACGCGTTGGGTCTCGCGCAAGGCATGACCGAGCACACCTTGAGAACCGCCCGGAATCTTTGGCGTCTTGTTGTCATCCTCGCGTCTGCCGTTGTAGAGCAGGGACGACACCACGGCGGCTAAAGCGGGCGGGTGGAGTTCGTCCCACGCTCCGGAGCGCAAGCACTCAGCGATCACCAGGTCGTTCTCCGCATACAGGGTCCGCATCGAATTGCCCGTATCCGTGACAACTGTTTCTGCACCCTCGCCGGAGAGGTAGCCGAGTTCTCTCAGCACCTCGCATCGGCGGTCAAAAATGGCCGCAATCGAGCCGGTGGCTCGGCCTATGTCTCCCACAAGCTTGTCTTTGTCACGCAAGGTCTGGAAATAGCGTTCGGCCCACCTGGCGTGCTGCTCTCGGTCAGGGCAACGGTGGCAAGGGTGCGCGCGGAGCGCCGATTGCATGCGGTCGATCTCGTGGTTGTTCACCGCCGCGACCGGAGTTGCGGCTACCCGGGTGGACGCAAAACTTGGTGCCGATGCTTCAAGCACCGACGCGAGTTCCTTGCGAGACCGCGGGTTGCGAGCGTCGAACTTGCGCGGAACGCGGATGCTTCCCACAGCCTCCACTCCGTGGTGCAGATCTGCCAAAGAAAGCCGGAATTGCCTCCCCGCTGCGGTGACCACGCTTGGTCGCGGTGCCCGAGCATCGTCATCCGGTTGAACCACCACGGCAAGGCCATATCTCTTTCCACCTCCTAGCCGCACTACGTCGCCCACGGAGAGGCTCGTGAGCAACTCGGCGGTGGCTTCACGGCGTGCATGGCCACGGGCCTTTGAAGCCTGCTTTTGGGTGCGAGAGAGCTTCTCGCGCAACGCTGCGTACTCATGAAAGTCGCCCATGTGGCACTGCAGGGCCTCTCTAAAGCCCGCGAGGCTCGCGTCCAGCTCCCGCACGCGCCTCGCCTTGCCCACCACACCCTGGTCGGCCTGGAACTGCGCAAACGACATTTCCAACACCTCACGAGCACGTGTCACGCCCGATGCCGCCACCAGGTTCACAGCCATGTTGTAGCTGGGCTGGAAAGACGAGATCAGCGGATACGTGCGCCGCGAGGCCAACCGCCCTAACTGACCGGCATCAAATCCAGGATGCTCCACCACCACGGCGTGACCCTCAATGTCGATGCCACGCCGTCCAGCACGCCCCGTCAGTTGCGTGTACTCCCCTGCCGTGAGGTCTTTGTGGCCCTGCCCGTCCCACTTGACGAGCTTCTCCAGCACGACGGATCGCGCTGGCATGTTGATTCCCAGGGCCAGAGTCTCAGTGGCGTACACCACCTTGATCAGCCCCGCCGTGAAGAGTTCCTCGACCACCTCCTTGAACAGTGGAATCATGCCTGCGTGGTGAGCAGCGATGCCCGCCTCGAGGTGGTCGCGCCAATGCGCAAAGTCAAGCGCCCCTAAGTCTTCGGGCGGGAGCCCTGCGCATCGTTCATCAATGATTGCCCTGATGCGGGCGCGCTCGTTTTCGTTGGTCAGAGTGAGCCCTGCGGAGCGCACTTGGTCCACGGCATCGTCGCATCCTGCCCTGGAGAAGATGAACACGATCGCGGGAAGCAGGCCTTGAGCGTCAAGCACGTCTACGACGGCAAAGCGTGGCGGTGACCTCCGTGCTGGCGTGCGGGAGGCGGGACCGCCACCGTTCTTGCGACCGTGGTGCCTGCGATTTCGATCGGACTCCTCGATTCGCTGGCGGCGCACCAGGGCCTCAAGCTCCGGATTGAGTCGCGGTGTGGGCCCGGGATCGGCGGGGTCCACACCGGGCGCGTACAAGTCGAAAATGCCTTCGCGCAGCAAGACGTGAGGCCACAACGGCACCGGCCGATGCTCGCTCACAATCACTCGCGTGTCGCCGCGCACTTCAGACAGCCACGCACCAAACTCCTCGGCATTGGACACCGTGGCGGAAAGCGAGACGATCGACGTGCGCGCGGCCAAGTGGATGATGATCTCTTCCCACGTGGAGCCTCTGAACCTGTCTGCAAGGTAGTGCACCTCGTCAAGAACGACCACGCCTAAGCGATCAAGCGTGCGCGACCCCGCGTAAATCATGTTGCGCAACACCTCCGTGGTCATGACCACGATGTCCGCCTCGGAATTCACGGAGGTGTCGCCTGTCAGCAAGCCCACGTTGTCAGCGCCGTATACGGCCCGCAGGTCCTGGAACTTTTGGTTACTGAGAGCCTTGATGGGGGTGGTGTAGAACGCCTTCTCACCACGCACGTGAGCGTGGCGAACCGCGTATTCCCCTACCAGCGTTTTCCCGGCGCCAGTGGGCGCAGCGACCAACACCGAGTGACCCTCTGCAACTGCCTCACACGCTTGGCGCTGGAAGTCATCGAGCGGGAATGCCAGCGACTGCTCAAAGTCCACCAGGTCTTGGTATCGACCACGTGCCTTGGCAGCGGCATACCGCTCGGCGTAACTCACCTCTCCAGGCTACTTGGCGCGAGCACCCAATACGCGCAACGCCCCCTTGGCAATGGAGACCTTGAGGGGTTGTGCCCCAATGAGTTCGCCATCAGCAAAGGCGGGAGGCAAAGGCGCGCCGCCGGGTGCCTGGGAAATCTCCACTTCTTTGGCCTGGATGATGCGAATACGCGGATCACTCACGTGGGAACCATCATTGAGTTTGGGAAAGAGCCGCAGAATGTCACGCCTGGACAACGGCTCTGCGATCACCACGTCGAGCATGCCGTCTGTGACGGAGGATCCAGGGGAAATCACCAGTCCTCCGCCAAACACCCGTGAGTTGGCCACCGCTACGAGGGTGCATTG
>JAEYYZ010000149.1 GCA_023428185.1 Actinomycetes bacterium | reverse complement strand
ACCGATGCCAGGGTCAGCGACGCTCCGCCCACGCCGAGCACGTGGTCATCGGCCAGTTCGCGTCCTGTCACTGCCTCGCCCATGTCCGAGGCAATCCACCATGTTCGTGGCTCGCCGTCCACATCGGTGGCGTAAGGGCGTAAGTCCACGAGCGCCGCCACCATGTCCTCCGGGGAGGTTCCACCGGCCGTCACCAGGCCCGATGTCACGGCGCGGTCCACGCCAAACTCGCCCAGGGCTATGCCCGCCTCGTCTCGTGTGAGCGGATCCCCGAGGGCAAAGAGGCGGGTGAGCAAGGCCACGCGCTCGCGCCCAGCGGCGCGCGCTGCCATGCGAGCGGGGACTATCTGTTCGCGGTCCAGCGCACGCGCCGCCCTGTCTCCCACCACCTCATGGATGGCGGCCACGGTCCAGGGCGCGAGGGCGGTTGTCAGTGAATGCACATCGGCGCCCGCGGAAATCGCGGGCGCCGGATGTGATGCAGTCATGGTCACACCTTACGGTGACCTTACTTTTTCTTGGCGGGAGCCTTGCGTGCCTTAGTGGGTGCCGCCGGCGTCACCGCAGCGGCGGCTTCTGCTCCGGCTGCTTCCGCTGCCGCTACGTCCGCCTCACTGGCCACACCGCCCGCGTGTGACCGGCGGGATGCCGAGACCACGGCAAAGACTGCCGCTGCCGCCGCCAGCCCGGCGATGACCCAACGCAACCAACCCATGGCGTTGGGGTCATAACTGAGCATCACCACGGCAGGCGCGATGAGCAATGCCACCAGGTTCATCACCTTGATGAGTGGGTTGATCGCCGGCCCAGCCGTGTCCTTGAACGGGTCACCAATGGTGTCGCCAATGACCACGGCCTCGTGTGCCGGAGAGTTCTTGCCGCCGTAGTGACCGTCTTCCACGATCTTCTTGGCGTTGTCCCACGAGCCGCCGGAGTTGGCGAGGAACACGGCCATGAGCACACCGGTGCCAATGGCTCCAGCGAGGAACCCTGCCAGCGCACCCACACCCAGAGCGAAGCCCACAAAGACGGGAGCCGTAGCGGCCAAGATGCCGGGGGTAGCGAGCTCACGCAGCGAGTCACGCGTGCAGATGTCCACCACGCGTGCGTACTCAGGGCGCTGCTTGCCGGTCATGATGCCGGGCATTTCGCGGAACTGGCGGCGCACCTCGAACACAATCGCACCCGCAGCGCGGGTCACGGCGTCAATGGCCAGTCCGGAGAACAGGAACACCGTGGCTCCACCAATGATCACGCCAACCAGTGTGAGCGGGTGGATGATTTCGTAGCTGAACACGTCGGATGCCACGGCGCCCGCTTGAGCGAGAGCAGTGCCTACGGCGTCGGAGTAGGAACCGAACAGCGCGGTTGCGGCCAGCACAGCCGTGGCGATCGCGATGCCCTTGGTGATGGCCTTGGTGGTGTTACCCACGGCGTCGAGGTCGGTGAGGATCTTGGCGCCCTCTTCGTCCACGTCGCCAGACATCTCCGCAATGCCTTGAGCGTTGTCGGAGACAGGGCCAAAGGTGTCCATGGCCACAATGACACCCACCGTGGTGAGCAGACCACAACCCGCGAGTGCCACCAAGAACAGGGTGAGTGCCACGGAGCCGCCCGCCACAAAGTAAAGGGCAACAACGGAACCGGCGATCACCGTTGCCGTGTACACAGCCGATTCAAGCCCCACGCCGATGCCAGAAAGCACCACCGTGGCGGCACCAGTAAGAGAGGTGCGAGCCACACGAATGGTGGGCTTGGAGCGCGTGTCCGTGAAGTAGCCGGTGAGCCACAAGATCAGACCCGCGAGAATGATTCCGGTCACCACAGCGGCGCTGGCCACGAGGCGGGGGTCTGCGGTGAGTTCGCCAAGGCGGCCACCGTTGAAGTCCGCGAACGAGGACGGCAAGTACACGAACGCCGCAACCACGGACAGGCCAGCACCAATGAGCGCAGAGATGTAGAAGCCACGGTTGATGGCAGCGAGGCCGTTCTCGCCTTCGCGCACGCGCGTGATGTAGATGCCAATAGCCGCAGTGATGGCGCCAATGGCCGTGATCACCAGAGGGAAGATGAGTCCGTGCTCACCAAAGGCCACCTTGCCAAGGATGAGCGCGGCCACCAACGTCACCGCGTACGACTCAAACAAGTCGGCCGCCATGCCTGCGCAGTCACCCACGTTGTCACCCACGTTGTCGGCAATAGTCGCCGGGTTGCGGGGATCGTCCTCGGGAATGTGGTTCTCCACCTTGCCTACCAAGTCGGCCCCAACATCGGCCGCTTTGGTGAAGATGCCTCCACCCACTCGCATGAACATGGCAAGCAACGCGGCACCAAAGCCAAACCCTTCGAGCACTGCAGGAGCGTTGGACTTGAACAAGAACACCACGGCGACAGCGCCCACCAGTCCCTGACCCACCACGCCCATGCCCACGGCCCCGCCGGTGCGGAACGCGATCTTGGCGCCCTCGCGGCGGCCGTTCGCGGCGCGCGCGGCGGCGGCAACACGCACGTTGGCGCGCACAGCAAGCCACATGCCCATGTAACCGATGGATGCCGAGCAGAATGCGCCGAGCAAGAAGAACAAGGAGCGACCCAAGCGCACACCCGTGTCGCCTGGCAGCAAGAACAGTAGGGCGAACACCACTACCGCAAAGATCGCGAGGGTGCGAAGCTGCCGGTTGAGGTACGCGGCCGCGCCCTCTTGAATGGCACCCGCGATCTCGTTCATCTTGGGCGTGCCCGCGTCGTGCTTGAGCACGTTCTGACGCAACGTCCACGAGAGCAACAGGGCCGCCGCTCCAATGACACCAATGATGACAACAATGACGATGCTCGAGTTCCCGAGCTCCAGGGCATCGCCCACGGCTTGACGCATTAGCACTCCTCGACAACTGCGCCCACGACACCGTTGTCGTGAGCGGTACTAGGTACGCGAGTCTAAGGGACACACGCAAAAGCCACGAACCCAACGTTCGCACCGCGCCCAAGCGTCGATACTGCAAGTAGAGAGGAACACCCATCACATTGGGTGCCCGCATCACAAGCAGTACCTCATATACCGGTAAGGAGCGGTCGATGGCCGACTGGAACGAGTCCATGGAACGGCTGGTTCGCGAACGCGAGCGAGCGCTCCTGGGCTATGCATACGTGGTCTGCGGCAATCCCACCCAGGCACAAGATCTTGTACAAGACGCGCTCGTCAAGGTGTTCTCACGGCAACGGGACATTGCCCCAGGTAAAGCCGAGGCCTACGTGCGCCGCGCCATCGCCACGTTGTATGTAGACAGCCACCGCAGGCAACAGCGCTGGCAACGGGTTCAACATTTGTTCCGCGAGCCGGAGCCCGTCATCGCTCCCACAGCGTTCTCAGATCTCAGCGCCGATGTCGCCGTGGCACTCAATGCTCTACCGCCTCGCGTGCGTGCGTGTGTGGTGTTGAGGTTCTTTGACGACCTCACCGTTCCCGACATCGCTCGCCAACTAGGGCTCGCCCCCGGCTCGGTGAAGCGCTACCTCTCTGATGGGCTCAATGCCCTTGAACTCCGGCTTGGTCCCCTTGACGATGCCGACATCGCCACGATCGATGTCATGGACGTCGCCGACCGCAATGAAAGGAAGAACCGATGAGCCCCAAGCTTTCTGACGCCTTGAGGGGTATGGCGGATCGCGCACCCATTGGCGAACTCGAGGTCTCCACGCACGGTGCTGCGCGTCGCGTCCGCAGGCACCGCACGCTCCGCATGACGGCCAATAGTTTGGTGGGTGCAGGCGCGGCGGCTGTGGTGGCCTTTGCTGTCATCGCGCCCACTACAGGTGGCCTCACCTCGGCAGAGGATGGCGCCGAGATGGCCGCGGCTCCCGCACCGAACTTCGACACGGAAGGCGCTGGCGTCGAGGATGCCCGCCTTGCGATGAACACATGCGGTGCGCCGTTCTCGGGTGCGCAATCCGCACCCTCGGCAACCCTGACGGTGGTACCGCCGGACGGCGCCGAAATTGGCGACGACCGCATCGTGCCTGTGGACGTCAGTCTCACAGTGACCGATTTCATGACCGGTACCACGAGTTCTCCCAGCCTGTTGGTGGTGTGGAACGGCATCGTGGTGGGGTCATCCTCTGGACCCGCTGTTGAGGCCGTAGAGGTAGACATGGCCGCTGGCGATGCGGTCACCACTCCAGTTGACCTCGCATTGGTGAACTGCTGGGACGGCGAGCCGCTGCCCGGCGGCGCGTATCAACTGGCCGCGATTCAGGACGTCTTCACGGGCACCGTAGGGGAGCCTGTTGAGCCCGTAGTGGTGGAACCCGGACCTGCTACTGACACGCCCACCGAGGAGGCCCCAGAACCTGCAGACGGCAACGGCACCTCGGGCGCTTCGAGCGACACGGTCATGAGGTTTGACACGGGGTACACCCTGGTCTCCGAACCCCTTGACTACGAGATTGCGGGCGACGTGCCCGAGGACCCGTTCGGCAAGTACCTCAACCCGCCCGCTCCGGAACTTCCGGACGGTTACTTGACCCCGGACGTAGCACGAGAGCTCTACCAAGCGAGCGTCCGTGACGGCGCATGGGACATGGCCCCCGGTACCCAACGCGTCGTGATGACCGCCGATGCCACCGCACCCGATCCCTACGGCACCGAGTGGGCAAAGAGCTACTTTGGTTGCGCGTGGGACGGCGGGGCCTCCGGAACCTTCCCCACGCGGTCTGCGGACCTTGACCTCATTGATGTCACTGCCAACCTGCCGTCTCGAATCAACCTGAGTTACGGCTGGGTAGTGGACGGCAACCCTGAGGTCAACCTGCGTGCCACCAACACCTCAGGATTCACGCTACCTGCCCTCTACGAGCCGAACTCGGCCCTGCTGTTGGTACGGGACGGACGCGTCGTTGGAGAGGCGTACCTGTCCAACGCCGCCCGCAACGGCGTGGACTACAACGCGGCGCCCCCGTTCTACGAGCCTGGATCGAGCCTCGGCGGCACCTACTTGTGGCGCGAGGTGAGCGGTTGCTGGAACGGCAATGTCCAAGGCGAGATCCCCCCGGGCACTTATACAGTGGTGAACGCCCAGTACCTGTACCTGGGCAACGACGCAGTCATCATGTATGGCTCCGATGCAGGCGACATGGGTGCAACCCTCAGTGCGCAGATCCGTGTGGACGCTAATGGAGGCACTGCTGAGCCAGCCATCGCCATCGAACCCGACGTATTCCCGGGCGTAGGGATTCCAGCGCCTGACGCTACCTACGCACCCGACTACGTGGAACTCCAGGTGTGGACGGCTTTGGGCACGGTGACCATCACCAACTGAACACCGCAACGCAACGCGAACGGGCCGGTTACCTCACCGAACCGGCCCGTTCGCCGTGTGAGATAGATCACACTGCAAGAATCCCCCCAATGGTTTGCGGCTCCCACCCGTATTTACTTTCTAGAGGTGGGACTCGAGAGAGGGATCGGGAATGTCAACATGGGGCCAGGTATTAGAGCGGTTAGTCCGCGACCGAGGTGGCGCCCTGGTGTCGTATGGGTATCTGCTTACGGGCAACTCGCGCGACGCTGAGGACTTGTTTCACGACGCGGTAGTGCGCACCTTCTCTCGGGGCAAAGGAAACGTCACGCTGGGCGAGGCCGAGGCGTATGTGCGCCGCGCCATGTTCACCGCGCACATGGACGAGGGGCGCAAGAACTCCTCGTGGAAGCGAGTGTTCCACTTGCTTCACAACGACGACGCTGAGGCGGGCGGTGCGGCAAGCGTGGAGTTCCGCACCGATCTGCAAGAAGCGTTGAGGCATCTCACTCCGCGGGAGCGAGCATGCACGGTATTGAGGTTCTACGACGACCTGACGGCTGCAGCTATCGGCCGTGAGCTCGGCATCACTGAGGGAGCAGTACGCCGCTACCTGTCGGACGCAGCGCTCAAGCTGCGCGGCACGCTCGGCGCCATTGAAGACAACCCATCCGTAGGTGCTGAGTACACAACGGTCAAAGAGACGACGCAGGACAGGAGGTTCGCGCGGCCATGAACATCAACAAGGAAATGCACTCCTTGGGTCAAGCCGGCAGCAACGGCTACAACCCTTCGGAAGCGATGATCGACCAATTGCTCCACCGCGCACAGCGCGCTCGTGCGGTACGCCAAGGAACCACGGCGCTCGTGGGCTCACTGGGTGCCATCGCTTTGGGTGCGGTAGCCGTGCAAGCGGTGAACGCCTCCAAGGATGACCCAGCGTTCCGCGACCGCAACATTGTGGAAGACCGCAGCAAGCTCACGCCCATCGAGAAGTTCCGCGCACAGTTTGGTGACGAGAACCCTGTTCGCGAAGTTGAACCGATCGTGGACGTCAAGCAAATCATCGCCGACCTCAAGGCTGCCGCTGCAGCTGAGGCAGCGCTCAAGGATCCGGGCACTGACTCGGGCGAGCAGCCGCCCAAGGACAACACCGCCCCGGCGCCCACGAAGCCCAAGCCCACCGGTGAGCCGTGTGTCGCCAAGGATCACCCCACCTATGCGTACAAGACGTGGGACTGCGCCACCGGATCATGGGTAGTGAAGTCAGGATGGTTCTGGGACAAGTACGCCAACGACTACAAGCAGTGCACTGCTCAGGTCTCGTACGTGGACAAGTCCTACGACTGCTCCAAGGGCAAGTGGGTGGCCAAGACTGGGTACTTCTTGTTCTCAGACGACATCATCTACAAGACCATCACGTGGACCGATGCTGCTACTGGCCAGTCGGTGACCGGAAACTACAGCCCCGGTTGGGACAAGGCCATTTGGGCCAAGCCCAGCGAGAACTACTACCGCGAGTACAACCACCTCCAGGGCAAGGGCACATTCAGTGGTACAACGTGTACTGGCATTACGTCCACCATTAAGGGAGCACCCTTCCAGTACAGCTGCCTCCCCTCCAGCCTCAACTCCAATAACAATGGAAGTGGCGGCAAGGTGGGCAAGGAGTGGGTGCTCACCGACAGCCGTTACAAGTGGCACCCCACTGACAAGTGGTACTACTGCATCGACACCCCGCCTGCTGGTTGGACGTGGGATGGATCGCAGTGGGTAGCCACTCCTCC
>JAEYYZ010000126.1 GCA_023428185.1 Actinomycetes bacterium | reverse complement strand
CCGCAACGAGCGACGAGAAGCCTCGCGGCTACGGAGTCGCAGGGCGCCGGGTAGGTGAAGACGTGCGCTGGTTCCACGTTCAATCCCGCATTGTGGACGACGTCATCGATGGTGAACCTGCGGTGATTTCCACCGTCACCGACACCTCTGGATTGCGCGAAGCCGCCGAGGCCCTGGGACGCTCCGATGCCCACTTCCGCAAGGCCATGGAAAGCGCCCCAGTAGGAATGGCCCTGGTGGACCTCGAGTGGCGGCTCATGGAGGTCAATAAAGCATTTGCAGACATGATGGGCTCCACGGTGACTGCCTTGCGCGGAACGCCATTCAGTTCCCTCTCGCACCCGCAAGACGTGGGCGCCGAGCGCGACCAACTGCAGCGCCTCTATGACGGCCACCAGAACCAGTTCTCCGTAGAGAAGCGGTACGTGCGTGCTGACGGCAACGTGGTGTGGGCCGTGCTCGATGTGGGATTGGTGAGGTACGCGGGCGGCGCACCAGACCACTACGTGGTGCACGTACGCGACTCCACTGACGACCGCATGCAGTCTGAACTCTTGTCTCACCGTGCCATGCACGACCCACTCACCGGACTCGCCAACCGCACCCTCTTGCAAGAAGTAGTGCAGCAAGTACTCGAGCAACCCGATGCCACTCGCCGAGTAGGCGCCATCGCGGTGGACTTGGATGGATTCAAGGGTCTCAATGACCGCTTTGGACACGCCACCGGTGACACCGCCCTCGTGCACGTCGCTGCCGTGCTCCGTAGCGCTACTGCGGGCCGCGGCACGGTGGCGCGCCTGGGCGGTGACGAGTTTGTGGTGGTGGTCCAAGACAACGACTGCTCGCGCGCCCTCTACACCATCGCGGAGGCCATCCACGCGGGCCTCAAACGGCCCTTGCAAGTGAAGCGCCACCAGATCCACCTCAACGCCTCGGTGGGTATTGCGCTGGCAGACGAAGAGATGGTGGCCGGAGGTGCGCTCAGCCTCTTGAGCGCGGCCGATGCTGCGATGTACCGCGCCAAAGCATCGGGCAAATCCCGCACGGAGGTGTTCGACGCCTCCATGCGTACCGTGTCTGACAAGCAAATTGCCTTGGCGGGCGAGCTTGCCGATGCCATTGAGCGCGGTGACTTGGTGCTGCACTACCAACCCATCCTGGACCTGGCCACGCGCACGGTAGTGGGCTACGAGGCGCTCGTGCGATGGCAGCACCCCACGCGGGGTTTGCTACTCCCCGGGGCTTTCTTGAGCTTGCTTGAGGATCGCAAACTCGCCGTCTCGCTGGGCACGTCACTGGTGGAGCAGGCTGCTCAGTTCCTCACATCCGTGCCCTCGGAGACCACGTGGGTGTCGCTCAACGTTTCCGCCGATCAATTGGGCGACAGCGAGTTTGCCAGTTCCGTGTTGGCCGCGATTACCAAGTACCACCTGGGCCCGCAACGCATCGTGGTGGAACTCACGGAAGCGTCGCTGGTGGCACCCAACACCCGTGTGCGCCACGAACTCACTGAGTTGCGCAACGCTGGCGTGCCGATCCTGTTGGACGACTTTGGCACAGGCGTGTCGCCCCTGTCCTACTTGCGTGACCTACCCGTGTCCGGCGTGAAGCTCGACATGTCGTTTGTGGCGGGCATCCCGGAAGACCCTGCTGGGGCACGCGTGTCCCGCGCTCTGGGCGCCTTGGCCCGCGAGCTTGGGCTCGCCACCATCGCCGAAGGCATCGAGACAGAGTCCCAAGCCGACTTCCTGGCCCGATGCGGTTGGCGATATGGTCAAGGGTGGCTGTTTGGTGTGGCCCAGGCACCCGCAGCCGTGCTCAACAACGGCATCGAACACTCATCGAGCCTCATTGACCCTCGCCCGCAAGAAAACGACAACCCGTTTGACTTGCCACCCCTGGGCGGTGCCCGCAGGGTCTAGTGCTTCTCTAGGGACTCCACGGCTTGCGTGGGTCCACGTACGCAGCATCGGCGAGAGAAGGTGGGGGAGTGACGCGTTCAGGAGCCTGAGGCCCTACCGCATCTGCGACTCGACTCAACCGAGCCTGCACCTCTGCCGCGCTCAATCTGCCCGCGCCGTCGGGAACCTCCCGCAGCACGTACATGGTGTGCCTATTGAGGCGGTCCACTGTGACGGCCGTCCATTCCACGCCCACGTCGACATTACTTTCGGGATCCACACTGAACGTGGCAGTCAAGAGCACTCCGGAGTTAGTCTGCGCCGCACAGCACTGAGTGTCTTGGTTGGAGATGTAGTTGCCTAGTCCAAACGCTGCCCACATGCCCTCTCCTTGAGGCCCACCAGGCAGGAGCTCGATGGGCTGGGGCACGTGCGCGTGGTGGCCCACGTAGAGGTCTACGGTGCCCGAGGCGGCGATCTGCTCCACGAGGGAGCGTTGGGCGGCCGTGGGCGCGGTTTGATACTCAACGCAACAGTGCACCGAAGCCACCACCACATCGGCACCTTGAGCTCTTGCTTCCTGAGCTGCGGCGATGATAGGTGCTGCGTCGGCCGCGTTGGCGTTGAAGACATTCACTGCCCACGGCGCCTCCGAAGGCATGGGCAGACCGTTGAGCCCATACGTGAAGGAAATGTTGGCCACTTTGATCACCCGTGAACCCTCGCGGACCGAGTACAACTGCACCTTGGCGGCTTCTTCTGCGGTCCTCGCCGTACCCGCAAAACCCAAACGATAGGCGTCAAAGTAATCAAGAGTCGTGACCACGCCCGCGAACTTGCGGTCCACGCTGTGGTTCGAGGCTTGAGAGCAGCCATCCCAACCCGCCTCGGCGATGTCTCGCACCAGCTCGGCGGGTGCGGCGAACATCGGGTAGCCGCTGGGGCTCTGTCCCTCGGGAGCAACCGGGACTTCTAGGTGACAGATAGCGAGGTCTGCGCCTGCCACGTAGGGGTCTATTCCGGCCATGAGTGGCGAATAGTCCAACACGCCGCCCGATGTCGCGGATTGGTTCACGGGCACGTGAGTGAGGACGTCTCCCGCCGCCACCAAAGTGAACTCCACTGTGGGAATGGTGGGTTCAGGAGTGGGCGAAGGGGTGGGAGAGGGGGCCTCTGCGCTGGGTGAAGGGCTGAGCGAAGCACTCGGCTCGGCAATGGGTGTTGAGTCCCCTGGCGCCGCGAATGCCCATGCGAGCGCTAGCGCGACGCCAGCTCCTGCGATTGCCGCAACGAGCCACCCGACCCACCGCGGCAAGTGCGCGGAGGCGCGGGCAGCGTGGGCGGCGTGAGGCATGCGGACCATTATCCCGGCCTGCGCGGCTGGCTAAGCCCAATGCCCAGTAGGGTGAAGGCGATATGTCAGCGCTGCCAAACATCTTGACCGCCTTGCGGTTGCTCGCGGTTCCCGTCATGGTGTTGCTCTACGACGCCGATTCCGGACGCGAGGGTCATTTGCGCTGGTTGGCGTTGCTTGTCTTCTTGGTAGCGGCGGCCACGGACCTGCTTGACGGATACTTGGCGAGGCGTTGGGAAGTCATCACAGCCTTTGGCAAGATCGCCGACCCCATTGCCGACAAGTTCCTGGTACTCGGTGCCTTTGCGATGCTTGCATACGGTGGAGAGTTGCCATGGTGGCCGGTGGCGATCCTCGCTTTCAGAGAAATCGCCATTACAGCGGGGC
>JAEYYZ010000099.1 GCA_023428185.1 Actinomycetes bacterium | reverse complement strand
TTCACTCGGTACGCGGCCGATGCGAATTCTGTGGCAGGCCCAGAGAGTCCCGTAAACGCGTCAAAGCGCCGCACATTGCGCCTCAGCGCTCGGCCCAACGCTTTGGTCCCCAAGTCCGACCCGCGTCCGTCAGGCAGAATCACAAACGAGCCCACAATGCGCACGGTGCGTGCCTGGAGTGCGCGCGCCTCATCCACCACGCGTGAAGCAAAAAGCGGCGAATGCGGCGACATCACGTGGATCACGTCGAATCGTTGCGCCTCCAAGAGTTGCCGAATCCGCGCGCGCGAGGCAGGTAGCGGCGTGCGCAACGAGTTGCCGTTAAAACGCACGCTCACGTTGCGGGTCAGTGAGTGCACTGCGGTAACACCTGCAGGGGGTTCGCCTGCATCGCCTGAGCACAACACGTGCACCTCATGCCCTGCCGAGCCCAGATAACTGGCGAGGGAGCGGACGTAAGCCTGGACGCCGTCGGGCTTGTCTAGGGCATCGTCTATGACAAAGGCGACCTTCACTGACGGGCCCTCCCCCGCAGCGCACGCCTACGTGGCATAGGAATGCATCCCCTGGAACACCAGGTTCACCACCGTGAAGTTCATCACCACTGCCACAAAGCCCACCAAAGCAAGCCATGCAGCCCGGCGGCCGCTCCAGCCTTGAGTGGTACGCGCGTGCAAGTACGCGGCGTAGATCACCCAGATCACAAAGGACCACACTTCTTTGGGGTCCCAACCCCAATAACGACCCCATGCGTGTTCCGCCCACACTGCGCCAGCCATGACCGTGAAGGTCCACAACACAAAACCCACGGCATTGAGCCTGAATGCGAGTGCCTCGAGGTCCTGCGCGCCGGGTACAGCATGGAGCCAGCGCCAACGCGGCGACTCCAATCGCGGGCTACCCGCTTCTCGCGCATGCTGCAACAACTGCATGCCCGAGGCCACTGCACCCACAATCAGCACGCCGGTGGCGATCACAGCCACCGCCACATGAATCACCAACCAGAAGCTCTGCAGGGCGGGCTGCAAACCCGTCACCTCCCGGTACATCACCGTGAGTGCAAGGCCCAGCGTCACCGTGCTCAGGCCGGTCACGCCCGGAGCGAGAAACGCGATGCCCCGCACGCGTTGAAGCACCACAAATACGGCAACGGCCACCAAAGACCCGGAGATGGAGAACTCGTACATGTTTGACCACGGCACGTGGCCCGCATCAATGCCTCGAGCCACCACGCCCACGGCATGAGCAGTAAGGCCAACAAGGGTGGCGGAGCGGCCGATGCCCAAAGACTTGGCTGCCACTCGGGAGACCTCGTCGTGCCGTGGGGGATCCGCTTTCTCCACCATTGCGGTCCGTGAACCCTTGGACGGCGCGGCCGCGCCCACCGCCACGCGCTTACGCTCTACCGCAAGATCGGCAACCTTGGCGAGGCGCGCGCTGTACGCCACCATCGCGATCGCGTACAACACGGTGGCGGTCCACAAGGCGAACACGCTCAGTGACGTGACATCCATGACTACTCCTCGATGTGCGCGGCGGTACCCAGCTCGGTGGCAGCTGCCGCCAAGGCGCGATCCCTCTCGCGCGTGGCGACCTGATCGTGAGCCGGAGCCAGAACCGCTCCGTGCACGAGTGTACTTTCGCCGCGCTTCGATGCAGGCGTCGCGATCACCCACACCCGGCGTCGGGCACCAAACAACGACAACGCCAGGCCCAAGAACGCGCCAATGGATGCGGCGAGCAACCATGGCAGTGAGGGATCCGCGCGCAAGTCCACAGCGATGAACCGGGGCAACGCATCCCACGTGATGGAACCAAGGCCGTTGGGCAACTCCACCGTCTCGCCTGGCCGGAGTTCGATCAAGAGAGGCTGCCCGTCCTCGCCGCGCACAGGAGACAACTGCGCCATGTCCAGCCTGTACACGTTCTGTGGCACCCCAGTGTCGAGCCCCAAGTCGCCGGTGTACGCGTAGAGGTAGATCGCTGGATCGAGAGGCTCCGGCCACACCGAGACAGTTCCGGCAAAGGGAGTTTCCACCGCGGTGGGCAACAGCGTGCCGGTGAAGCCAAGCTGCTCTCCACTGGTCACGTCTGGAACTTTGATGACGCCGGTGGAGGTGTAGACCGAGTCTTGCGGCAAGAAGGGCACGGGCCCCGCGAAGGCCACATTGCCGTCTGCATCCGTGATTGTCAACGAGGGCGCGAAACCGTTGCCTTGCAAGTAGATCTTGCCGCCTGAAACTTGAAGCGGCCGGTTCACTTCGATGCGTGTAGAGACCGCGTCCTTACCGGGCTCGCGCAATGTCACGTGTGCGGCAAAGGCGGCCGGCCTGCCGTCCTCAAAGAACTCCGAGTCCAAACGGTCTAGCGCCACCGTGAACGGCTCAAGGCGTGCCGGATCAAAGAGCCTGCCGGATTCATAGGTGTCGTAATCCGCGACCGCGTTGGTAAAGGTGCCTCCCTCAACGATCACGGCTTGGCCCCTATACGTGAGTAGCGAGCCCGCAGCCACGGCCAGCAGGATCGCCACCAAGGACAAATGGAAGATGAGGTTGCCCAGTTCGCGAATGTGGCCGCGTTCAGCGGCGATCGCCACTGCCTCGCCCCGCTGATCCACTCGCACCCTGTAGCCCCCGATGGCACCCAGGATTCCGGGCCGCGGCCGCAACGCGTGGGAGACGCGGGTCGCCACATCATGAGGCGT
>JAEYYZ010000055.1 GCA_023428185.1 Actinomycetes bacterium | reverse complement strand
AAGTACGCCGATGCCGAGGTGATTCGCCGCGTCTGCGAACCCGAACGTCAGATCATCTTCCGGGTGCCGTGGGTGGACGATGCTGGGCAGGTGCAACTCAACCGCGGGTTCCGCGTCGAGTTCAACTCCGCGCTCGGTCCGTATAAGGGCGGCCTGCGGTTCCACCCCAGCGTCTACCTGGGCATCATCAAGTTCTTGGGTTTTGAACAGATCTTCAAGAACTCCCTCACCGGTATGCCTATTGGCGGCGGCAAAGGTGGCTCTGACTTCGACCCCAAGGGCAAGTCAGACGCGGAGATCATGCGTTTTTGCCAGTCGTTCATGACCGAGCTGTACCGGCACATCGGTGAGTACACGGATGTGCCTGCCGGAGACATCGGCGTGGGTGGTCGCGAACTTGGCTACCTGTTCGGCCAGTACAAGCGCATCACCAACCGTTACGAGTCTGGAGTGCTCACGGGCAAGGGCATCACGTGGGGTGGATCGCAAGTGCGCACCGAGGCCACGGGTTACGGCACGGTGTTCTTTGTGGACGAGATCCTCAAAGCATCGGGCGAATCGTTGGAAGGCAAGCGAGTTCTCGTTTCAGGGTCGGGCAACGTGGCCATCTATGCCACGGAGAAGGTCCACCAGTTGGGCGGAACCGTGGTGGCGATGTCGGACTCCGCGGGATACGTAGTGGACGAGGCAGGAATCGACCTCCAGGTCATCAAGGACATCAAGCTCACGCGTCGCGGCCGCATCTCCGACTATGTTGATGAGGTCAAGGGTTCTGCGCGGTACATGGCCAACGGCGGCACCATTTGGGATGTCCCGTGCGACGTGGCCCTCCCTTGTGCCACCCAGAACGAACTGACCGAAGCGGACGCAGCAACGCTCATCAAGAACGGCTGCACCGTGGTGGCAGAGGGCGCCAACATGCCGTGCACGCCCGAGGCTGTTCGCGCGTTCCAGGAGGCGGGCGTGCGGTTCGCGCCAGGCAAGGCCGCCAATGCGGGTGGTGTGGCCACGAGCGCGCTGGAGATGCAACAAAACGCCTCGCGGGATTCGTGGAACTTCGCGTACACCGAGGAGCGTTTGCGCATCATCATGCGCGACATCCATGACCGTTGCCGCGACACCGCAGAGGAGTACGGCAGCCCCAACAACTACGTCCTGGGCGCCAACATCTCCGGCTTCACCAAGGTGGCCGATGCCATGCTCGCGTTTGGTGTGATCTAGGACTACCCGCGCGGTGGTGAAAGTGCCACACTCAAGGTATGACCAAAGTTGGTTCTACCTGGGCTGGTACCCATCACTTTGGGGCTGCGCAACTTGTGGAGGCCCGCTCAGTTGAGGACGTGGTCAAGGCCGTCAGCGCGGGGGCCAAGGTGCGGGCGTTGGGCACGAGGCACTCGTTTAACGACATTGCTGACACCGGAGGCACTCTCGTCAGCGTGACAGGACTGCCGGTTGATGGCGTTCTGGATGAGGTCGAGGCGACCTTTACCGTGGGCGCTGGCGCACGCTACGGCGATTTTGGTCCACGCCTGGAGGAGCTGGGCTGGGCGCTCGCCAACGTGGGGTCGCTGCCGCACATCTCGGTGGGCGGCGCTATTGCCACAGGAACGCACGGCTCGGGCCTGCGCAATCGCTCACTTTCGGCGGCTGTTGCGGCACTTGAGTTCGTGGGCGCAGACGGTGAAATCCACAAGGTCAAGCGCGGGGAGCCCGACTTTGATGGACTCGTGGTGGGACTAGGTGCCTACGGCATCGTCACCCGCGTCACTCTTGACGTGGAGCCTAGTTTCCAGATTGCCCAACACGTCTACAAAGCCACGCCTTGGGAAGCCTTGCTCCAGGACCCAGCAGCCATTCTGGGAGCCGCCTACTCGGTGTCGGTGTTCACCACATGGGATGAGCCGAGCATCGAGCAAGTATGGGTGAAGTCGCGGCCGGATCGTGACGCAACTTTGCCTCGCGACTGGATGGGCTCCCGGCGAGTAGACATGGGCACCACGCAACTGGCCGGTGGTGACCCAGCCGCGTTGACACCGCATCGGGGTCAGCCGGGGCCGTGGATTGAGCGCTTGCCGCACTTCCGCTTGGACTTCACGCCCAGTAACGGTGATGAGATTCAGACGGAGTACTTTGTGCCCTTTGCCGATGCTACGGCTGCTTTGGAGGCGGTGCGCAGCTTGGGTGAGCGCATTGCTCCGCACTTGCACGTCAGTGAAGTGCGGACGATAGCTGCGGAACCCTTGTGGCTCAGCGGGGCATATGACCGTGACACCTTGTGCATCCATTTCACGTGGCGCAATGAACCCGAGGCGGTGGCCGAGCTCAACGTCCTGGTGGAGGCGGCGCTCGCGCCCTTCCATCCGCGGCCCCACTGGGGCAAGGTCAACTCAATGTCCGCGGAGGCCATTGAAGCGGCGCATCCGCGGGTTGCTGACGCCAAGGCGCTGTGTGATCGCCTGGACCCACAAGGGATGTTCGCTAACGAGTATCTGAAGCGAGTGGGGTTGCGCTGATCACGGTGTCCCACCGTGAGTGGCTCTTTACGCGCCCTCGGTCAACTCCGCGGTTGCTGACTCGTGCTGAGGTGTGCCTCTCGTGACCGCAGGCTGGCCCGGCGCGTGAGCAGAATAGTCCTTGATGAGCCGCACCAGTGCGGCATACGAGAGGCTGATGAGCACGATCATCGCGATGAGCCAGCCCCGGCGAGCATCGCCAAGGTCGACGGAACTCACTACGCGATCCGCGATCACATAGCCAAGGAAGGTCAACCACCACGCGCCCACCATCAGTTCATCCGTGCGCGCCCGCGGCGGCCGGATCTTGCCCATGGCGATCGCCGGGCCGATGAACCCATATAGCGGGATAAACCATGACAACCAGATGGTCCACCCGCCTGGGGTGGTCATTCGCGCATCGTGGAGGCGACTTCGCACGGCGGTCATCCAGCCGCACAGACTGAAGTAGCCGATGGGGCCGGCAGTGAAAAACCCGATCACGACCAGAGTCGCCCATGACTCGCCCAACGCGCCTTGGTTGCTGAAGAGCACCAACCCTGTGACACACAGAGCGACTTGGAATGCGGCGTAGATGCCCGTGCCGATGACCGCGATGAGAGGTTCTATGCCGAGGGGCCGCACCGTGGGCGGAGCAGTCCGCCGGTTGATTCCCCACTCTTGCCGGTCTTGCTCGCTCACGCGGCCTCCCACATCAGGGGGTCTATGCTCGCGCGCACGATGCGTAGCGGATCGGTCATGGTTTGTCCCCTCAAGTTCCAGTCAGTCTAGGGGCGTTGAGCAAAGCGCTCAAGCAACTCCCCGTCGCCCGCGACCACCAACAGATCGTCTTCATGGATGATGGTCTCGCGTCCCGCGTACTCAAAGTCCTCGCCGGGGCTCTTCACACCAATGACCTGGATGCCGTACTTGTTGCGCAAGTCCAATTGGTCCAGCCGGAAGTTGTGCGTCTCTTTGGGCGGGCGCATCTTCACAATGGTGAAGCCGTCTTCCACCTCAATGTAGTCGAGCATCTTGCCGCCCACGGAGTGCGCCACCCTGGCCCCAGCATCGGACTCGGGCAACACCACATGGTGCGCTCCGATGCGTTCCAGGATGCGCTTGTGCTCAGCGGAGATCGCCTTGGCCCAAATCTCGGGGACGCCCATATCGACGAGGTTTCCCGTGATGAGAACGGAGGCCTCGAGGGAGTTGCCAATACCCACTACGGCCGCGGCAAAGTCTTTGGTTCCAATTTGCTCCAGCGCGCGGGGATCCGCGGCATCGGCTTCCACCACAGGCAGCCGGGCCGACCAACGCTCCACGAGGCCGGCATCCCTATCCACCGCGAGTACTTCCACGTCCATGAGGTCGAGCGTGTCCGCAACGGCGGAGCCGAAGCGTCCGAGACCAATGACCAGTACGCCTTGCTTTGAGTTCTCGTTAGCCAATGAGGGGCCTTTCGCTGGGGTAGCGGATCACGCGCCGTTGCTTATTCAACGCTAGCGCGGCCACCACCGTGAGGGAACCTACACGGCCCACGTACATGAGCGTGATGAGCGTGACTTTGCCGGCGGTGTTGAGATCACTCGTGATACCGGTGGTGAGCCCGCACGTGGCGAACGCGGAGATCACCTCGTACAGCGAGCGATCCAGGGGGATATCGGTGACGGCCATGAACACCACGGTTCCCACAATCACAATGAACAAACTCACGAGCGTGACCGAAACAGCAAGCCGCAACACTTCCGTGCCGATGCGCTTGCCAAAGGCCTCAATGTCGCGACGGCCCCGGGCCTCCGCCCAAATGGCGAGCAGCAGTACCGCCAACGTAGTGGTGCGAATTCCGCCTGCGGTGGAACCTGATCCACCACCGATGAACATCAGCACGTTCTCGAGCATCCACGTCTCTTGACGAGCCTGACCAATATCGAAGGAGTTGAATCCACCGGAGCGTTGGTTGATGGATTGGAAGAACACGTTGCCAATGGTGGAAGCGGTGGAATTGCTTTGCAGGGTGCCAGGGTTGTCCCACTCAAAGAGCGCCAGCAAGCTCGCGGAGACCACCGTGAGGGCCGCCACCGTGGCGAGGCTGAGCTTGGTGTGTAGCGTCCAGCGTCGAGGGGTCCGCCACGCCCTGAGGAGGTTGAAATACACAGGGAAACCGAGCGCCCCAATGAAGACACCGAGTCCAATGGGAAGGAGCATCCAGAAGTCACCGTCATACGGCAATAGGCCCACGGGGTCGGGTGAGAAGCCTGCGTTATTGAAGGCCGAGACGGCGTAGAAGACGGAGTACCCCAGAGACTTACCAGTCCCATAGTCCAACGTCAGGAAACGCGGGAACAGAATGGCAGCGATCACCAGTTCGGTGAGGGTGGAAACCACGATGATGGTGCGCAAGAGGGAACGCACGTCGCCAAGGCCTGACGCGCGCGCTTCACGCGCCGCAAGAATGCGCTGGGTGAGACCAATGCGCCGGGCCACCGCAAGTCCCACCAACGAGGCGAGCGTCATGATGCCCAAGCCGCCCACCTTGATACCTACACCGATGATCGTGAGGCCCAAAGGCGACCAATACGTTCCCGTGGAGACGGTAGTGAGACCGGTGACGCACACGGCCGACGTAGCGGTGAACAAGGCATCCACAAACGGCGCTCTTACGCCCGATGCCGTGGCAGCCGGCAACGAGAGCAAGCCGGTCACTATGAGAATCACCAGGGCAAATGTGGCAAGAACAAGTCGCGCCGGGGACCTCAACGTCTCGCGGTCAATCCATTCGGACACCGCAGCGCGCATTGCGCTCAGTCGCCCCATGACTCTCCTTGACTTGCGCCACGTGGACGGCGCTACGAGCACTACTGTGCCACCACTGTGACGTCTCTACAGTGTTCATCGGCACGCATATGCATCTTCACAACAGTCACACCAGCCCCTACAGTGGGAGCACGTACGCGCCGATAGACGGGCCGAGTACTTCCAAAGGAGATCCAGTGGCTGACAACGCGCCCACGCGCTTCCTCACCGTGGCTGAGGTGGCGGACCTGTGCCGCGTCTCCCGGATGACCGTGTACCGCTGGGTTCACGCTGGTGATTTGCCGGCCGTGCGGTTTGGCAAGTCCTTCCGTGTCCCCGAAGCTGCCATCACTACCTTCATGCAGCAGGCCGTGCTGCATGGTGCTGAAGGCGAAGATGACGTGAGGTCTGCAGGCGCGGTAGGCTAGGGGGCTGTCGTGCCGGACCACCCGGTGTGTCCGTAAAGTTTCCACCCAATTCAAGGTAGGTCCCGTGGGCTCCGTTATTAAGAAGCGCCGCAAGCGTATGTCTAAGAAGAAGCACCGTAAGTTGCTTCGCAAGACGCGCCACCAGCGTCGCAACAAGAAGTAGACCGGCTCGCTGGTCAGCAGTAGCCCGTGTCGCGTTGAGCGGCGCGGGCTTTGTGCTTGGTGAGCGCTGTGCTTGGTCAGCGCTGTGCTTGGTGAACGCTGTGTTTGGTCAGCGCTGTGCTTGGTGAGCGCTGTGCTTGCTGCACCCGCGTGCGTTCTTCGCACTCTCTCGCCGTGGGCGGTGGCGTTCACGCCGCGGGTCCGGAACAATATGGGTAGTCATCTACACGTGAGGGGAGCACCGTGACCTTAGCCGCCGCGCGCGCTTGGGTCACAGGCTTTCTCAAGCACGAACGCCGCACGTCACCGCGTTTGCTTCCGTTGTGGGGCATTGCGTTGGTGGTGCTCGCGGGGTATCAGCCCGGATCGACGGCCTGGCTCTATGCCGCCATTGCCGCTTTGCTCCTTGGCGTGGTGGTGATTCCCCTGGTTGGTTCTATTGCGCCCACCGTGACCGCATACCTCACGCTCTTGACTCTTGTGGTTGCCATGTTGGTGGTGAGCGCTTGGTTGCCGCTCCATGCGTGGTACGACAAGGCGTGGCTGGATCAAGCGGCTACCGGCGGGCTCGCGATGATTGTCTTTGGCGCGGCTGTGGTGGGCGGGTTCACGTCTGTGCTGTGGGCTGGCCTGGTACTAGCCGAGACCACGCGACGATTGGTGCGCAGGTTCCGCACGGGGCGCGCTGTGCCGGCCGATGCCTCGGTCCAGTCCGGGCCGATCACGTTGGTTCCAGGCACGCGGCGGCCCCGCCGCTGGCCCCGCAGAGCGTACGTCGCGGTGGTGTTCCTTGCCCTTGCCATCCCGTTGCCGTCGTTCTTTCTCATGGCTGGGCTGTACGCGCGACCCATGGCAGGGCCGCACCAGGGCATCGGCGGATTTGTGGGTGACGGTGTAACCGCCGTTACCTGGCCCGTGCTTGCGACACTGTGGCTTGCGATGGGCGCGGTGATCGCGTGGCTGCTCGAGACCAGGGCCATCATGAAGTCGTGGTGGGCGCTCGGAGGATTGGTCGCGCTGTCGCTGGTAGTGGTGCTGGTGGTGCTCACGGACCCGACGTTTGCTCTCGTGGCGGGTGCCCAAGCGCCGGACTTCGCCCCAGCCGTCATTGACTATTGCCCCACGCGCACCCGCGCGTGCCAGCCCGAGTGGTTGTTCTCTATGCCCACCGTGGTGGAGTTCACTGACAGAGTGCGCCCGTGGGTGATCGCCGCCAACGTCTCCGCTACTGCTCTTGTGGCGGTTCTGGTGTGGAGGCGGCGCGCCGCTTAAACGGACGTGTCAGCGCATGCTTGATGCCGCGCAGCACTGCCATGTTTGCCCACACAAACCCGGTGAGCGAGGCTCGCAGAATACTGCGGCGCCCTTTGGCATTGCGGCCCTTGAAGTCCTTAATGGGCCAGCCTTCGGTCTTGGAGTACGCCCTCAATCGCCGATCAGGGTTGATCGCGCAGGGATGACCTACGGCGCGGAGCATGTAAGCGTCGTTCATGGAATCGCCGTACGCGAAGGATTGGCCCAGGACGTACCCGTTTTCTGCGGCGAGCTCAGCTATGGCAACGGCTTTGGCGTTGCCGTGCAGCATTTCGCCCACCAAGCGCCCCGTGTAGTAGCCCCCCTTGTGTTCCGCGATGGTGCCAAGCGCACCGGTGGCGCCAAGGCGTCGTGCAATGGTCCTGCCCACTTCTACGGGGGAAGCGGTCACGAACCACACGTCGTGTCCTTGAGCGCGATGCTCGTCAATGAGAGCTTTGGTGCCGGGGAAGATCCGTAGCGCCAAGACTTCGTCGTAGATCTCTTCGCCAATGGCGGCCATCTCCGCTACCGACCATCCCTTGATGATCGAGAGTGCCTCATTGCGGACGTCACGAATCTGCTCATGGCTCTCGCCAAAGACGTTGTACTTCAGCTGCTCCCATGCAAAGCGAATGATGTCGCGGTAGCGGAAGTAGCCGCGCTGGCGAAGGCCCCTCGCAATGTGGAATGCGCTCGCCCCGCGGATCACTGTGTTGTCAACGTCAAAGAACGCCGCAACGCGGGTGGGGGTGCGTGCCGACCGCGCCATGGCTCCACCCTACATACGCTGGGGGTACTCTCGGCTCGTTAGGGTGTGTGTGTGACAAGCCGTGTGAAGGTGTACAGCCGTCAGGGCTGCCATCTGTGCGAAGACGCCATCGCCATAGTGACGGATGTGTGCGTTGCAGTGGGTGTGCCCTTCACGGTGGTGGATGTGGACACCGATCCCACGCTCAAGGCCCAGTTCCAGGACGAGGTTCCGGTGGTGCAGGTGGACGGTGAGACGGTGGGCTTCTGGCGAATCCGTCCCGAGGCGTTGCGCGCCGCGCTCGGTGTGTAGAGCGCACCGCTGAACGCGAGGAACAATAGACCCCATGCCTACCGTCCATTTGGTGCGTCACGGCCACGTGCATAACCCCCAGAAGGTGCTGTACGGGCGCCTTGCGTCGTTTGGTTTGAGCGACACCGGTCGCGCCATGGCCGATGCCGTGGCACGCCATTTTGTGGAGAGCGGCGTGGTGGTTGCCCGGGTTGTGGCATCGCCGCTGCAAAGGGCTCAAGAAACGGCCGCACCCATTGCCGCCGCATTCTCTTTGCCCGTTGACACCGATGCGCGTTTGATCGAGGCGTGGAACGTGTGGGAAGGCGCTCCGCTTCAAAGCGGTGCCAAAGACTTCATTCATCCGCGCAACTGGTGGCGCTTGCGTAACCCGTGGCGGCCTTCGTGGGGTGAGCCGTACACGGAACAAGCCCAACGCATGTGGGCAGCGATCCACGCCGCCGCCGAGGCGACGCCGCACGGGGACACGGTGATGGTGAGCCACCAGTTGCCCATTTGGGTCGCCAGGAGCACTCACGAGGGGCGCAGTTTGCTTCACGACCCGCGCTCGCGTGAATGTGCGTTGGGTTCGGTGACGAGTTTCACCATTGAGGACGGGCCCACGGTCACGGCAGTGCGGTATGCAAGCCCCGCGGCGGACATTGAGGTGCCGGGGTGAGACGGAGCGCCAGGCTGATTCTGCTCGTCGCGATCGCGGCAGCGGTAGTCCTGACCCTGGTCTCGTGCACTCCGCCAGACGCGGTGTCTTCGCCGGGGTACGTCTCGGGTGACGGGACGGTTACTGAATGGGCCGAGGGTTCGCGTCCCGGCCCGCTCGATCTCACTGGAGTTGATTTCGACGGCAACCCGGTAGACCTCAGTGCCTATGAGGGCGAGGTGGTGTTCATCACCACGTGGTACGCGGCGTGCCCCCCTTGCCGTGCAGAGGCCCCGGATCTCATTGAACTTGATGCCCTTGATGGCGTGTCCGTTATTGGTGTCAATACCAAGGACGATGCCGGAACGGCCCAAGCTTTTGAACGCAACTTTGGCGTGACGTACCCCAGCATCGGCGATGCTGATGGTCAAGCGGTGGCCGCGATGCAGGGCCTTGTCGCCATCAACGCGGTACCCACGGGATTGGTGATCGACGCT
>JAEYYZ010000014.1 GCA_023428185.1 Actinomycetes bacterium | reverse complement strand
CGTGGTCCAGTGGATCGCCTTCTCCCCCGACCATGTCAGCACGGACATCGAGACGTTCAAAGAGATCACCGATCAGTACGTATTCATCTCCTCCGCGAGCGCCTACGAAACCCCACCCAGCCACTACGTCGTCCGTGAAGACTCCACACCACTGCGCAACCCCTACTGGGGTTACAGCCGCGACAAAGCCGAAAGCGAACGTCGCTTGCTCGAGGCTCACGCGGACTTTGGCTTCCCCGCGACCATAGTCCGGCCCAGTCACACCTACGGCTATGCGGACATCCCCACCGCAGTGGGTAGTTGGGTGCACCCGTGGACCGCGTCGCATCGCCTGCTCAACGGGGATCGCATGATTGTGCACGGGGACGGCTCCAGCCTGTGGACCCTCACGGATCACCGTGACTTTGCGGTGGGTATCGCTGGACTGCTGGGCAATCCCGCAGCCATTGGCGAGGCCTTCCACATCACCGGAGATGACGTCCTCACCTGGAACCAGATTCACGGCTACGTGGCTGATGCTCTCGGCATCGACCGAGGGCGGCTCGAGGAGCTCACGGTGAGGATCCCCTCCGACATTCTCGCTCGCATGAACGCCGATGCCTTTGAGGGCCCACTGCTGGGCGACAAGACCCACCCCGCGATCTTCGACACGTCCAAGTTGCGGGCACTGGTCCCGGACTTTGGCACTCGCCACTACTTCAAGGACACAGTGCACGAATCGGTGGCATGGTTCCAAGCCGATGAGTCGCGCCGCGCCATCGACCAGGACGCCATCGCGGTGTGGGAGGACGTTCTCACGAGGTGGGACCGCGGCATCTCGGCGATGTTCAACTGACGCGCGGCGAGGCGATGTCTCCTAACTCGTGAAGGTGTTGATCTCCACTTCACAACGGACCTCGCTGTACGCCTCAAACTCGCCTGCCACGGCAGTCTGACTGTCCACAACGGCCTGAATGTCAGGGCGCGAGAAGAACTCACCCATGTCCAAAGAGAGTTGGTTGATGTCATCGGTGGCTACGAGCATGCCCGCCACCGGTGCCACTACGGAGTCCAGGTAGTTGATCATCCCGCCTATGGCGTCTCGGGGTTCAGGCTCTTCCACAAACTCGAGTGCGTCATACATGAGCTCGCGCTCGGCGACCATCGAATCGTTGAGCTCGGCGCCCAGCGTGTTGAGCCCGCCCGTGTCACCGGAGAAGACCGCCGTTGCCACAGCAGGCAGCACCTCGGTGTCAATGCGGGACGCGAGCCCTGACCATTCCACGAGCGCCGCCATCGCTATCTCACAAAAAGGATCGTCGCTAGGAGCGGCAGGATCCCCAGGCTCAACGGTGATCGCCTCGAGCGTGATGAGCGGCGTGGGCCCTGTGCCGTCCTCGGCGGGCGCTTCGCCCGAACATGCCGTCAACGTGAACACGGCGGCAACAGCAGCGGACAAGAGCATTACCCCGCGGGATGTTGTGGTGCGCATGTGGTTCTCCTTCGCTCGGTTCTTCCACCATGCCGACGTTCCTGGATCGCATTGCGGTTGACATCGCGACTCTCTTGTCAACCGCGCGGACATGCGCATACGTCGCTACAGTGACGACCAGCGACACTCTACTGAGGAGCCCTCATGACCCGCACGCCTCTATATGCCCTGGTTACCGTTGCCTTTGCCGCGGGACTTGCCGCTTGTTCTCCCCCTGCAGACGACTCTCCCTCAGCGAGCGCACCTCCACCCGAACCCGCGCCCACCGTGACGGTCACCGTGACCGAAACACCTGCCCCCGTGGAAACGCCAGACTTCGGCTTCACCTTCTTTGAGCAGGCACAGTTGGGTCACACCTTCGCGCAAGCGAGTGCAGCGCTCCACATGCCTATTGCTGGGCCGACGGAGTGCCCCTACTACGCGCCAGTGTGGAACACGGAACTCGCCACCACGTGGGCATACACCGACGCCTCCAACCCCGGCGCACCCATCGAGCTCTTCTACGCTCAACAGTTCCTAGGTTCGCCAAGCGACTCGTGGCCCCGCAACGCTGAGGGCGTGGGCATCGGCTCCACGCAAGCGGAGATCCTCGCGGCCTACCCCGATGCCGTGGCAGGGGTTGTCGAGGACCTTGGCGTGGGCACCGTCAACACACTCACCGTTGAGGACCCGGACTCCGATTCCAAGTACGTCTTTGGATTCTCCTGGGACAACACCACGGTGGACTTGCTTCAGTGGGGACCGAACGCAGGCGGCCAGTGGAGCCACCTCTGCGGCGGCTTCTAACGGCTATCGCGTCAGCGCTTGCTGAACGTGAGCGAGTAACTCGCTCCACGCATCGGCGAACTTGTCCACGCCTTCGCGCTCCAACTGGGCGGTGACGTCATCGAGGTCAACCCCGGCTGAAGCAAGACCGTCCAGCACCGCGTGCGCATCCGCGAACTCCCCGCGCACCGTGTCCCACAAGGCAGGCTGTTGAGGCACGAGCCCGTGGTCAGCGAGTGCCTTAATGGTGGATTCGGGCATGGTGTTTACGGCTCCGCGGGCCACCAATTGGTCCACATACATGGTGTCTGGGTAGGCGGGATCCTTCACGGAAGTCGATGCCCATAGAGGACGCTGTGGGTGCGCTCCCTTGGCCGCGAGTGCTTGCCACCGGTCACTGTCCAAGACGTTCTCGTGGTGTTCAAACGCCAGGCGCGCATTGGCGATCGCGACTTTGCCGCGCAACGGCGAGCCCGCACCCAACGCGTCCAGACGTTTGTCCACTTCCGCATCCACGCGGCTGATGAAGAACGATGCCACGGACGCAAGGTCGCCCAAAGGCAGGCCGTTGGCGTGGGCCGCTTCGAGTCCCGCAAGGAACGACTCCACCACTGCCGCATACCTTTCCAGGCTGAAGATCAACGTCACGTTCACCGAGATGCCGTGTGCAAGCACCTCGGTAATCGCGGGCAAACCCTCGAGCGTCGCGGGGATTTTGATGAACAGGTTGGGGCGGTCAACGAGCCACCACAGCTGCTTGGCCTCCGCAATGGTGGCGGCGGTGTCGTGCGCCAAGCGTGGGTCCACCTCGATGGAGACGCGGCCATCAATGCCACCGCTTGCCTCGTACGCGGGGCGCAACACATCGCACGCCGCCCGGACATCGGCGGTGGTGATCATGCGCACTGCCTCGTCCACCGTGACTTTGCGAGCGGCGAGGTCTCGCAGTTGAGCGTCGTACTGACTCGATCCGGAGATCGCGGCCGCAAAGATCGAAGGATTCGTAGTGACGCCCACCACGCTGAACCGTTCCATGTCCTGAGCGAGACTGCCTGACTGGATGCGGTCGCGGCTGAGGTCATCGAGCCACACGGCGACGCCCGCCTCAGAGAGAGCAGCCAGCGGCGGTGAAATGTTCGAGGTCATGAAGAGTTCCTTCCCATGCGGCACCCTTGCCGCCCTCACTCGTTATCGTGTCATTGTCTAACGTGACAACGCACGGCCGAACAGGAGAGTTCATGCCTCAACCACGCGCTAGCGCTTCCCCTGGCTCCAGTAGCCGCGCGGCATCGGACGCTTTTGTGTTCTTTGGCGCCACCGGTGACTTGGCGCGCAAGCAGATCTTCCCGGCGTTGTTCGGCATGGTGAAGGCCGGTGAACTGACCGTACCGATCATCGGCGTGGCGTTTTCCCAGTGGACCGTGCAAGACCTCGTGCAACGCGCCACCGAATCGGTAGGCGACGCCGCAAACCGAGACCCTGCCGCCTTTGAAAAGTTCATCGGCTTGTTGCGCTACGTCGACGGTGACTACAACGATGCCTCCACGTTCACCGCGCTCAAAGAAGCGCTGGGCGACGCAACGCGTCCCACCCACTATTTGGCGATACCCCCGGCGTTGTTTGGCACCGTTATCGATGGGCTCTCAGCGGTGGGCCTCAACAAGAACGCGCGTGTTGTGGTGGAGAAGCCCTTTGGCAGGGACTTGGCCTCGGCTCAAGCTCTACACGCCATCGTGAGCAAGGCGTTCCCCGAAGACTCGATCTACCGCATCGATCACTTCTTGGGCAAAGAAGAGATCATGAACCTGCTGTACTTCCGGTTCGCAAACTCCTTCTTGGAACCCGTATGGAACCGCAACTACATCGACCACGTGCAGATCACCGTGGCGGAGGACTTTGGGGTTGAGGGGCGCGGCGCGTTCTACGACTCCGCTGGGGCACTGCGAGACGTCATCGAGAATCACGTGTTCCAGATTGTCGCGCTCCTCGCTATGGAACCGCCCGCTTACCAGGGCTATTACGCGGTCCACACCGCCAAGACTCACGTGTTCAAGGCCATGCGTCCACTCACGCGCAACGATATTGTGCGCGGCCAATTCACGGGGTACCGCGACGAACAAGGCGTGGCCCCGGCATCGGACGTAGAAACGTATGCCGCCGTGAGACTCTTCATCGATTCATGGCGGTGGGCGGGCGTGCCGTGGTTCTTGCGCACCGGCAAGATGCTTCCCGCCAAGGTGGCCGAGGTAGTGGTCCAGTTCAAGCAACCGCCTCAAGCGCTATTTGACGATGCCGTGAGCCCCGGTCACCACCCCAACCACTTGCGTTTTCGGTTGGCACCCGAATCTGAGATTGCATTGGGCGCGCGAGTAAAGACTCCCGGCGAACAGTTTGTGGGCATGCAACGCGAGCTGGTGGTGGGAACGGAGCACCCGAGTGAACGCCCTCCCTACGAACGACTCCTCGCCGACGCCTTGGAAGGCGACCGCGCTCTCTACACCTCAGAAGAAGCCATCGAGGCGGCATGGTCCGTGGTGGACGCGGTGCTCACTGACCACCCGCCGGCCATTGAGTACACACCTGGTTCATGGGGTCCGGTGGAAGCCGACCACCTCATCCGCAGCCACGGCGTTTGGGTCAATCCCACGCTACCCTCACCACCCACCAAGGAGAAGAAATGACAGCGATGCAAATTGGCATGGTGGGTCTAGGCCGCATGGGGGCCGGCCTCACGCGCCGTCTCATGAGGGACGGCCACACTGTGGTGGTTCACGATGTCTCGGCGGAGGCGATTGAGGCTCTCGTGGCCGAGGGCGCGGTCGGAGCACCCGCTCTGACGGACTTCCTCACCACGCTCGAAGCACCACGCACCGTGTGGGTCATGGTTCCGGCTGGGGCCATCACGGACAGTGTCATTGCGAGCCTGGGCGAAGTTCTGGAACCCGGAGACACGATCATTGACGGCGGCAACTCGTACTACCGAGATGACTTGGTGCACGCGGCCGAACTTGCGGCCAAGGGCGTGCACTTGGTGGACTGCGGTACCTCCGGCGGCGTGTGGGGACTCGAACGCGGGTTCTGCCTCATGGTGGGAGGCGAGACGGACGTGGTCAATCGCCTCGCGCCCATTTGGGACACCATCAGCCCAGGCATCGACGCCGCAGAGCGCACCCCTGGACTCACGGGCGATCCCTCCCCAGCGGAGCGGGGATGGCTACATTGCGGCCCCAACGGTGCCGGGCACTTTGTCAAAATGGTCCACAACGGCATCGAGTACGGGCTCATGGCCGCGTATGCGGAGGGCTTGAACATCCTCAAGAACGCCGATGCCGGGCGCAGGGCGCGCGCGAGTGACACCAACACGGCGCCACTGTCCAACCCCGAGTTCTATCAATACGAGTTTGACGTGGCCGCCGTCTCTGAAGTGTGGCGCCGCGGCTCCGTGATCGGTTCGTGGCTTCTGGACCTCACCGCCGAGGCGTTGGCCAAGGACCCCGAACTGGATGAGTTCTCCGGCCACGTCTCCGACTCGGGAGAGGGTCGCTGGACGTCCATCGCGGCGATTGACGAAGGAGTGCCCACCCCGGTACTCACCACGGCGCTCTACTCTCGATTCGCGTCCCGAGACCTGGACATCTTCTCCGAGAAGGTGCTCTCTGCCATGCGTAAAGGCTTTGGCGGCCACGCAGAAAAGCCCGCCAACTAGTCCTACCTAGTTGGCAAGCACCCACCACAAAGCCGCCAAGCCCAACAGGACCATGGCAAGTGCCACCAGGCCGTACCGGACGCTGGCCGGCATCACATGCTCCCGGCCGTGACGGTAGGCCCGGTTCGCCGACGCCAGACTCCCCAACGCCACCAGCACCCCCATCACGCCAATGGAGATGAACCACCACCCCAAGCGCGGCACCAACACGCGGGTGGCGGCGGTGAACAGTACGGCGAGTTCAAGGCTGAAGCGTTGCCACGCCAACAGTGTGGTTTGCCGTGCGGCGTGGACCTTCTCGGCCTGCTCGGCAGATTCCTTGGCCTTAACGATGCTCATGACGACGACGGGTTACCCCAGGATGAGGCCGACAACGACGAACACCACCACGGCGATCACTCCAGCAGCAAGGTAGACCCGTAGCGCGGGTGCCGGAAGCTCCTTGCCGTTACGTACGGCGTTGTCCGTGGCGCGCCACCCCAGCCAAGCTTGAGCGGCTGCAGCTACACCCAAGACGATGAACAACACCGCCGCGATCTTGCGCAAGGTGGGATCCATGGGCACTTCGAAGGTCACGATGGCCATGCCCGTCACCACAAGTGCGAGCCCGGTGCGTATCCACGCCAAGAAGGTCCGCTCATTGGCGAGCACCACTTGTTCTTTTCCAGCGGGGCGCGGGGAGTTCGATGCCGAGGACGACTTGGCCATGCCCAGAGGTTACCCCGCCGCAGGAGCGCCCGCCCTTGCGGCCCCGATAGCATCCGCAAGCGCCTGGACGTCACGCCCACCGAGGTAGACCTCGCGACCATCGGTGCGAGTAATCACCGCTGCCCGAGTACCGGACATTGCGTACTGGCGGGAACCGTTGCGACCAAACCGCCACCCCCAACCTCCGAACTGCTTGAGCGGTTGATAACCGCGCGCGGTGACATCGGCAATATCTGTCATGGGGATGTCGGCTCGAAAGAGCCCAGCAAACCGTACCGCGACACCTTCGCGGGCCACGGCGACGGTCAATGGCGCTAGGCAGATCCCCAACATCAAGACACTACCGAGCACCACCGCAACCCATTCGCCGCCATCAGTCTCAGTGAGCGCCGCGACGGCCACCATGGCGGCCACGCAACCGCCCATGGTGACGCTCACGATGGCTTGCTCGCCTGCATATTGCCTGGATTGATACAGGATGCGGTCGCCGTCCATATGTCCACTGTATTGCGCCCAGCTTTATGCTGAGCCCTGGCGGAGGCGTCACCCGCACGCTCTGCAAAGGAGAAGCAATGTTGCCCACCCAGCGACCCCTGGAACTCGCAGAGCTCGAGCACCTGCTCGATGGCGTGGGCACCCCTGTGGCCACGCGCATGCTCTCCGGTGGCACGTTCAGCGCCGTACAAGCCGTGGATCTCGCGGACGGCCGCACGGTAGTAGCCAAAACGTCGGTGCCGGTGGGGGCACTTGAGGACGGCCGCACTCCCCTGCTCACCTACGAGCACGACATGCTGCGGTCCGAACATGACACGCTGCGCCTGGTGGAATCCATGCCAGGGGTCCCCGCCCCGCGCGTGCTGGCCGCGGACTTCACTCGAGAGCACTTCAACGTGGACGCCATTGTCATGACAATGATTGAAGGCACGCCATGGGACACGGTGATTGAAACCATGTCTGCGGAGGCCAACGAGCACGCCGCACACCAAGTGGGCGGCATTCTGGCGTCCATGAAGGCGGCCACTGCCCCACGCTTTGGGTACCCGGCCAACGACTTCGCTTTGGGCGGTGAGACGTGGCCCGAGTTCTTTGTGAAGCTCATGGAAACCGTAGTAGCCGATGCCGAGCAGTGGGGCGTGGACATTGAGGCCTCCCGCGTCATGAAGGCGGTGCGACAAGGGGTGGACGCCCTCGAGGAAGTCACTGCACCCGTGTTGCTTCACAACGACTTGTGGCACGGCAACGTCTTGCTGGACCCTGCCACGGGACATGTGCACGGAGTGGTGGACTTTGAAAGGTCACTGTTCGGGGACCCGCTGTGGGACTTTGTGGGCGCCGAGTCCATGCAAACGGGCCCCACCACTCCCGCACTCCTGGCTGGCTTCGAGGCGGCGGGCGGAACGCTCCCACGCGGTCCGGAGGCGGGCACCCCTACCGGCTTCACACAGTCAGCAGACGTGCGCACCACGCTCTACCGTTTGTGGACTCTCTCTGTGCAGTTCATCGAGATAGTGCCACGCGGCTTCCACGGAGAGTGGGTCACCGGCCACCGGGACAAGATCCTGCGATTGCGTGCCGCGCTGCTCGAGCGTGCGGGAGTCTGATTGCCTCTAGCGCATTGTGTGCCGCTCCGTACACTTGCGACATGCCGTTGTCCAAGCTCAGCGCATCCACGCAGAACTACTTGAAGTGCATTTGGAATCTCCAAGAGTGGTCGGAGGGTCCAGTGTCTGTCACCGCGTTAGCTGAAAAATTGGGCGTACGCACCTCCTCGGCATCGGACGGTGTGAAGAAACTCGCCGAGCAAGGCCTCGTTGATCACGTCACGTACGGAGGCGTGACCTTGACCGAGTCCGGCACTCGCGCGGCGCTAGCCATGGTGCGTAGGCATCGGCTGTTAGAGACGTTCCTGGTTCAAGAGTTGGGCTACGAATGGGACGAGGTTCACGACGAGGCTGAGGTTCTCGAGCACGCCGTGAGCGACAGGCTCGTGACGGCCATTGACGTCAAACTCGGTCACCCCACGCGGGATCCGCACGGCGACCCGATTCCTTCCGCTCAAGGTGCCGCCCACTTGCCAGATGCCGTGGTGCTCGCCCTCGCCCCACCTGGTGAGTATGTGATCACCAGGATTTCTGATGCCGACGCTCCTCGTTTGCGACATTTTGCAAGCCTCGGCATCACTCCCGATGCCACGCTCTCAGTAAGCGCCGAGGGCACAGTCAGCGTGGGAGACGTTGCAGTGTTGATGTCCCCGGAGGACGCTCAAGCAGTGTGGCTCGAGGTCGCTAACCGCCCGTAATGGTGATGACGATGAGTGCCACGTTGAGCGTCACAATCAGGGTGACCACGGTCCAACCGATGATCTTGATCCGCAATGTGGACGCGTAGTAGCCCATCACCTGCTTGGAGTTGGTGAGCCGGATGAGAGGAATGAGCGCAAAGGGAATACCCATGCTCAGGACCACTTGGCTCAAGACCAGGGCGTAGGTGGGGTCAATCCCGGCGCCCACCACAATGAGGGCGGGGACCAAGGTGATGAGCCGTCGCGTCAGCAACGGGATTGAGCGTTTGATGAGCCCGCCCATGATCACCGCACCCGCATAGGCACCCACCGAGGTGGCCGCAAGCCCCGATGCCAGCAGTCCAATGGCGAAGATGACGCCGATAGCTGGGCCCAGGTTGGCATTGATGGCGTTGTACGCACCCTCGATGGTGTCTGTGCCGTCTACGCCACGCAGCGACGCCGCCGCCAACAGGAGCATGGCAATGTTCACCGAGCCCGCAATAGCGAGAGACCACAAGACGTCCACCTTGGTGGCACGCAGCAGCCGCGGCAAACGGGAGCGGTGCGCGTCCGCTGTCACGAGTTGGTCCATCGGATCCGCCATGACGGGTCCGTCCGGCCCCAATGCAGGAAAATGCCTGTCGCGAGAGAGAGACGAGTGCAAGTAGATCGCGTGCGGCATCACTGTGGCGCCCAGCATGGAGGCGGCGAGCAGCACCGTCTCCGCACCGTCGAAGCGTGGCGCAATGCCAGCCAAGGCATCGGACCACGAAACGGGCGAGACAAACAAACCTGCCAGGAATCCCACTGCGATGATCGCCAAGAACCCCATGATGACGAACTCAAAGGGCTGCTGGCCGCGCCGTGAATGGATAGCAAGCAACACCATGGAGATCACGCCGGTGATGAGCCCGCCCCACACCAACGGGATGCCAAAGAGCAAGTAGAGCGCGATAGCACCGCCGATGACTTCGGCAACGTCGGTTGCGGCGGCCACGAGTTCCGCTTGACCCCAGTACGCGAGGCGAGATCGCTTGCCGAGCCGCGCGCCAAGCAGTTGCGGCAGACTCTGCCCTGTCACCAACCCCAACTTGGCGGACAAGTACTGCACCAGGACGGCCATCACGTTGGACGCCACCAGCACCCACACCAAGAGGTAGCCGTACTTGGCCCCCGCAGTGAGGTTGGCCGCCACGTTGCCTGGGTCCACATAGGCGATGGCCGCCACAAACGCAGGGCCTAGGAGGCGCCACAAGCCCCGCTCTGGGCGCGAGGGTGCGCGAGGAACCTCAGTACTCGCAATGTTCGGCACGCCGAACAATCTAGCACCGCGTCACTCGCCCCCACGTTGCGACGCTAAAACAACGTGGCAACCGCCGGCGCCGGAGTCGAGGACCGCCCAGGCGCTCTGCGCCACTCGCCATCAGCATCCCTGGCCTCGGCCCTCGTGGCCACAGCAGGCCCGCCCGTGCCCTCCTGTAGCGCAGTGGGCGCAAGACCGTATTTGGCGATCAAAGGCTTTGCTCGCGCGGCAAGCGCTTGCCTATACGACTTGGGCGCGTACGCATCGTCCCCGTACAACGCGCGGTAGCGGGCAATCAAGTCGGGCCGATGCCCGGCCAGCCATTGCGCAAACCATTCCTTCACTCCCGGGCGCAAATGCAATGCCGAATACGTGACCGACGTGGCGCCCGCAGCTGAAATGCGCGCGAGCGAGGCTTCAAGGGCCTCCCCTGAGTCTGTGAGGAAGGGCAGCACAGGCATCATGAACACCGCCACGTCTAACCCCAGTTCGCGTGCTGCCGTCACGGTCGCCAGCCGCGCCGTTGCCGTGGGCGTCCCGGGTTCGAGCGTGGACTGTAGGGCATCGTCCATGACCGCTATGGACAAAGCGAGCTCCACTCGAACCTCGCTGCTCAGCGCGGCCAAAAGGGGCAGATCGCGGCGCAAGAGAGTGCCTTTAGTGAGGACGGAAAACGGAGTGCCTGACGCCGCGAGTGCCTTCGCGATGCCCGGCATGAGTTGGTAACGCCCTTCCGCGCGTTGGTAGGGATCCGTATTGGTGCCCAAAGCCACCGGCTCTCGCTCCCATGTGGGTCGAGCGAGTTCGCGTTGCAGCTGGTCCACCACGTTGATCTTGACAATCACTTGGCTGTCAAAGTCCCGGCCGGCATCCATGTCGAGATACCGATGGCTGGGGCGAGCAAAGCAATACACGCACGCATGACTGCACCCGCGGTACGGATTGATGGTCCACGCAAACGGCATGGTGGGGCTTGATCCCACTTTGTTGAGCGCGCTCTTGCACAGCACCTCATGAAACGTGACTCCAGCGAACTCTGGCGTAGAAACGCTGCGCACCAGGCCCGCTAACCGGTCGAGGCCGGGTAGGGCATCGCGACGCTCCGCAGCGAGTGACTGACCCTCCCATCTCATGGCGCAATTCGAACATGTGTTCGATGCCACGGTCAAGCGCCCCCGCCGCAATGTCCGAAATGAGACAAACGTCACAAAAGTTCGTGTCAACGTGTCTGGAGGTTCGCGCATCTACCTAGTGCTGGGGGCCAACAGGAGCACACGAAGGGAGACGGATCATGAACACCATGACTCCGAAGAACACAGTGAGCAACGACGCTTGGCAACGCCGTGTGATCACTACGGGATTTGTGGGTGGGCTCATTGGAGCCTGCACCGCTGTCGCTGCAGCATCAGTGATCGGGACTGCGGCCTCGGCCCACGATGACGATCTTGTGGACGCTGGCGCGGTCGCGTACGTAGGAGAAGGCGACATCGCCACGGTGGGAGCCGGGCTAACAGTCGACGGGCTACTCACGAGCTTGCCCACGTGCGTCATGCCCGACGAAGGCCCTGGTAGCGGCTCGGGCGACGGTTCCGGCGATGGCTCCGGTAGCGGCGACGGGAACGGCTCTGGTTCCGGCAACGGCTCGGGCGCGGGCTCGGGCTCTGGCTCCGGGAACGGCAACGGAGACGGCACTGGCACTGGTGACGGGTCCGGCTCCGGGAATGGATCTGGCGATGGCTCTGGCAACGGAGGCAACACGGGTGGCGGCAGCCTCATCGACATTGATAGCGTCGTTGACCTTGACGACACCCTCCACCCCTTCACCGGCCGGAATTTGGTTGATGCCTCGGTGTTCGGCGATGTTGGCGACACATGGGGTGGCAACCTCCTCAACGGCGCAGGTGACGTGGTGATTGGCGGGCATGACCGCAGCAACGGCGCACTGATCGACGTTGACGGTGCCGCGCTCCTGGACCTGCACAAATAACGGCATTTGTCCGTATCGTGGAAAAGGTCATTGCCACCATGGGGAGGACATCACCATGAGCGCAACGGCGGCCACGCGGGAACGCGTGGCCGCCTTCCTCGACTCTGACTACGCGCGCGTAGTCGGAGCAGTCGCACTCGCCACCGGGGACCGCGAACTCGCCGAGGACGCAGTCCAAGACGCCATCGTCAAGACTCTCTCAGGCGACACTCAGCCGGAGAACTTGCGCGGTTGGATCACCGTGGTCGCCATCAATTTTGTGAAGCAAGCGTGGCGCAGAACCAATGCGCAGACTCACGCGTACGTGCGAGCCCTGGAATTCGATGAGGCGGAGGACCGCGAGAGCCAAGTCACCGTTGACGCGGTGGCGGTGCGCGATGCCCTCACCGAACTACCTGAACGGCAAAGGCTCGCCATCACTCTGCACTACGTGGAGGGATTGAGCGTGGCGGAGGTGGCGGCCACGCTTGGCGTTTCGGAAGGAACCATCAAGACGCAATTGCATCGCGGCCGGGAGCACCTTGCCGCATCCATCGGACAGGAGGTGGCGTGATGACTGACCATGACGACCACATCAGGAACCTGTTGGTTCGCGCCTCGGGCTCGCCCGCGCTCGCCGCGCGCGA
>JAEYYZ010000042.1 GCA_023428185.1 Actinomycetes bacterium | reverse complement strand
CGGAGTCTTTGGCCACCTCTTGGTGACGCGCACGGAAAGTGGCCGTGGAGTCATTGGCGGGCCAAGCATCGTCCAAATACTGGGGCGGCAAACCTGGGTCCGCACGCAAGAGCGCCAGCCAGTCGGCCACCAGTTCCGTACGGGCGGTGAGCGCGGGCATGGTGCCCTTGAGTTCCACCGGCTGGCGCCATTCGGCAAGGAAGCCATCGTGCTCAGCGCGGATCGCGTCGATCTCCCAGGCCGCGCTCACGCTACTGCCCATCTCAAAGCCGTCCAGCTCTTGAGCCAAGAACGCCGTGACCGTGCCGTGGGGGAGTTCGTTCTCAATGGGACCCAACGCGGAGGTGAGGTCCACTTCTCCCGGTGCCACCCACAGGCCGTCGCGCAACGGCGCGAAGCCGGCCCAGGTGAGCGTGGCACGCAAACGATGGCGCACCGTGCGCTGGCCCTCGGGGAGGCTGAACGTCACGAGCGTCCAGCCCTTGCCTTGAGCATCAAACGGGCGCTCGCGGTTGACGCGGCCTGCGGCTTCGCGTAGCACTTCCGTGCCGCTTTCCGTGAGGCCATAGCCGATGCCCCGACCACGCCGCACCGGCTCGAGCATGCCCCTGTGAGCCATGCGGTTGAGAGTGGCGCGCGTGGTGGGCGGAGCGATGCCAGCGCCATCCAGCACGTCAAGTAGCACAGGTGCGGGCACGGGCTCGTGATAGCGGTCCACTACCAATTCGCCGTAAAACGCCAGCAGCAATTGGGCTGGCTTTCGTGTCCGCAATTCGGATCCTTGATCGGTCACGTTAGGCGGTGGGGCGGACTGCCTCGCCGCGCTTGGCTCGTTGGACTTGTTGATACACGTGCGTGCGCAGTTCCGTGAAACGGGGCAGCGCGCGGGTACCAATCTGGTCGCGATCCGCCGGAAGGTCAATGGTGAGATCTTCCTGCACCCAGGTGGGCGAGTTGCTGAGCACGATGACCCGCTCGCCCAGGTATACGGACTCGTCGATGTCGTGGGTGACGAACAGGATGGACATGCCGCGGTCGCGGTGCAGGGCACGTACCAGGTCCTCGAGGTCCGCGCGGGTTTGAGCGTCCACGGCAGCAAAGGGCTCATCCATGATGAGCACCTCCGGCTGGTACGCCACGGCACGGGCAATGGCGACGCGCTGCTGCATGCCACCGGAAAGTTGCCACGGGTAACTCTTGTCTGCGTGCCCAAGTCCCACTGCCTGGATGGCGTCCTCCACCAGTTGGTGGCGCTCCTCCCGGGACATCTTCTTGTGCTTGAGCGGGAGCTCCACGTTGCCGCGCACCGTGAGCCACGGGTACAGGCTGCGCCCATACTCCTGGAACACCAGCGCCATATTGGGCGGCGGTGCGGTCACTTGCTTGCCATGGAGCACCACGGTGCCCGCGGTGGGCGTCAGCAGTCCCGCTATGCACTTGAGCAGCGTGGTCTTTCCGCAACCGGAGGGACCCACAATGCACACCAGTTCTCCGGGAGCGGTGGTGAAGGTGATGTCCGCAATGGCCTCCACGCTTCCCGTGGACGAGTCGTAAACCTTCTTCAGGTTCTCGACGCTCAGCAGTGTTTCAGCCACGCTCAACCTCCTTGACTCCGTGGTACCACTTGAGGATTCGTCGCTCAACGAACCCAAAGATGGTGGCGAGCAACACGCCCACCAGGCCCAGCAGCACGATGCCACTCCACATTTGAGCGACAAGGTAGTTGCGCTGGAAATAGACGATTTGGTAACCGAATCCCGAGGATCCGTAGAACATTTCCGAGATCACCATCAAGATGAGGGCGATAGCCATGGCTTGCCGCACACCGGTCATGATGCGCGGGTTGGCTGCGGGCAACACCAGGTAGCGCAATCGCTGACTCCACGTCATTCCAAAGGAACGTGCGGTGTCTTTCATGACGGAGTCAGTACCACGCACGCCCTCGATGGTGTTGAGCAGAATCGGCCATAGGGCGCCCAACACAATCACCGTGATCTTCATGGTGTCCGTGGGTCCAAGTATCACGGCAATGACGGGGATCATCACGGGCGGGGGAATGGCGCGGAAGAACTCGAACATCGGCTCAACCAGCTCGCGCAACCACCGCACCAGGCCCACCAAGGTGCCCACGCCAATGCCGATGATGATCGAGAACAAGATTCCAAAGCCCAAGCGCATGAGGCTGGGGAGCACGTCGGTCACAAATAGCGGGCCCACCCAGGTGTCCACAAAGGCGTCGTAGACCTTGAACGGGCTCGGGAAGAACTTCTGTGGCGAAGCCGTGGTCCACAGAGCCCAGGCGGCGAGCACCAGCAGTGGCAGGCCCAGTGAGTACAAGAAGTTGGAGCCCAGTCGAGCCCAGAGACCGGGGCCCTTGGGGCCCACGCGGGTTTCCGTAGACGCGGAAGTGGTGCTCATTGGACCGCCTCCCCTCGTACGGATTGGTGCCAGGACAACGCGCGGCGTTCAATCATGCGGAAGACGATGTTGACGCCCAGGCCCAGCAGGCCAGTCGTGATCACCAAGGCGTACAACTGGACAAAGTTGCCGTTGGAATGAGCCAACACAATGCTCCGGCCGATGCCGGGGTTGCTGATGGTCATTTCTGCAGTGACCGCCAAGATGAGGGCTACCGCCGCTGCCAGGCGCACGCCTGTCATGAGGTACGGCAACGTGGTGGGGAACACCAAGTTCTTGAAGCGCGAGGCGCGCGAGAGTCCAAAGCTGCGGGCGGTGTCGCGGGCCACGGCATCGACATCGGCTACGCCGTACAGCACTTGGATGAAGACCTGCCAGAAGGCGGCGAAGACGATGATGAGGAGCGCGGCCTGAATCCGGTATCCGTACAGGAGGATGGCCAAAGGGATGAGCGCCACTGACGGGATGGGGCGCAAGAACTCCACCATGGTGTGAGTCGCGCGGCGCAAGAAGGGTACGAGTCCAATGATGGTTCCCAGTACTACGGCGAGCGCGGTAGCAATGACCAGGCCCAGAGCCCATGAAGTCATCGTGTCGCGCACATCGACCCAGAAATCCCCGGTACGGGCCTCGGAGGCAAGTTGCGCCAGCGTGTCCGTGGCGTAAGGCAAGAACCGCGCATCAACAATTCCCAGCGTGGGAACGAGTTGCCAGATCACCAGGAACCCCACCACGCCGGTCAGGCCCAGCACTGTCTGACGCCACGTGCGCCAGTTGCTCCACGTGCGCGGACTGGGGGAGTTGATCAGTGCCATGTCTTCCTGTCACATCGTAGGTCTGGGGAAAGCAACGGCGGGGCGCCTTGATACCGAGGCGCCCCGCCGCTCGTGCTACTTACTGCTGCTGGACCAGGCGACCAAAGTTGGGCTGTCCCTCAAGGACACCAAACTCCACCGCAAGACCCGCAAGAGCTTCAAGGTCAGCGACCTTGATTTGCGAGTTGAAGGTAGGCAGCGTGATTCCGGCAGCGGCTTCCGCCGGGATCTCCAGGTTCTTAGCGATCGCGTCACGCACGGCTTGCTCGTTGTTAGCGGCAAACTCGAGCGCCTCAGCCATAGCGGCGGAGTACTGCGCCACTAGCTGCGGGTTGTTGTCGATCGTGTCCTGAGTGGTGATGTTGGTCAACACCGTGAGGCCGGGAATCGTGGCCTGGTAGGGGTGAACAACAATGAGACCGCCGTTGCCCGCAATGCGAGACATGAACGGGTCCGGGACCCATGCGGCATCGATGTTCCCGGCCTCAAGCTGAGCCTGAGCGTCGGGGAATGCAACTTCCACAAACTGGATGGTGCTCGGGTCGCCACCCGCTGCGCGGACGGCTTCCATGATGGTCACGTCACCGGCAGCACCAAGGCTGTTGACGGCCACGCGCTTGCCTTCCAGGTCCGCAGGACCGGTGATACCGGAGCTTTCCAGGGCCACTACCGCGTTGACATCCTTGCCGTCGGCAAGGCTCTGTGCGTAGTCGCTGATGATGACGATGCCCAGGTCTGCGGCATCGGCACGGAAGGGGCCAAAGGGCTGGCCAATGGCGAACTGAATGTCACCGCTCAGGAGTGCAGGGATCGCCTGCGCACCACCCTGGGCGGGAACAATCTCGATGTTGATGCCGTGGTCTTCAAAGATGCCCTCTTCGATCGCTGCCCACAACGCGCCGGTTTCGGCAATGGGTAGCGCTGCGACACGAATGTCGAAGGTCTCCATGGGGGCCTCGCTCGTGGGTGCAGGTGCAGACGAGGAGTCCGTGGGAGTCGCGGTGGGGGTACTTGAACATGCGGCCAAGGTAAGTGCGGCGATCGCCAGTGATGCCGCTGCTAGAGCTTTCTTCATTGATAAGCCTCGTTCCCTGTGGTTACTGGAGCACCACCACGAGGTGACCGGCTTTGCCCCTGAGGGAATGGCTTGGCTAGTCCTTGTCGGCACTTCTTCGTGGTGACGAACACATGGTGTGTCACGGCGGGCGCGATTGTCAAGACTTTTGTGACGCGCGTCAGGAATCCGTTCACTATCGAAACGTTCCGGATGGCGTGAATCTGGCCGCCGAACTCATTGAAATACCTGGTAGATACCGGTCTAGTGACCCACGCATCGGCCCGATGCTTGTGAACGCCGCGAACGGATCGTTACATCCCCGATGCCAAGAGCACCGCAAACGCAAGCGCTCCGGCGAGCATCGACCACCCCTGGGAGCGGCGCCATATCGCCACCCCAACGGCCACGGCCGCAGCCACATGCCACGCGCCCAACTCGCGCCACTGACCCTGATCGAGGAACAAGGCATTGGCAATAATCGCGCCCATGGCAGCTGGCGCCACCATGCGCAACGCGCGTTGAACCGGCACGGGGATGCGCTCCGGATCCCGCAACAACATGACACCGGAAATGCGGATGAGGTAAGTGCCCAGCCCGGCGAGAATGAAGATCAGCCACACGCTCACGGTGTCGACTCCCGCCGCGCAGCACGCTTCTCGGCGATGGTGTCCCACCATGCCCCGGCAGCCATTCCCGCAATGATGGCCGCCAACACATTGAGAGCAAATGGGAGGCCTCGCGCCGCCAACACCACCGCCGTGGCCACTGCAATCGCCACCAACTCAGCGGGCCTCTTGAGACCAGGCACCAGCACCGCAATGAACATCAGCGGCACAATGAAACCAATTTGCCAGGCATCGGGAATCACCGGGCCCAACGCAATGCCCACCACCGTGCCCACTACCCACACCGCCACAAAGGGAAGAGCGGCACCTAAGGTGAACCACCGTCGGCGCACCGGGTCCGGGTAGTCGTCTGCGTGACGCAAACCCACCACGGCCGATTGGTCCGTCATGATGTACGACAGCCCCAGCCGCCACCGCCGCGGGAAGGCCGCCCACACCGGGGCAAGCGCTGCCGAGTACAACGCGAAGCGAGCGTTGATGAGCACGGCCGTCAGGATCGCGATGATGGCCGGCGCCTCGGCACGTAAGGCCTCGACCATGGCGATCTGACTCGCGCCCGCCACCACTGACACTGAGGCAAACGCACCCGCGAACGGGTCAATCCCCGCCACGCGCACCAGAGCGCCAAAGGCCAGCCCAAACAAAGCCGAGCCCACCATGAGCGGGCCGATGGCTTTGAGGCCAGCCCAGGCATCGGCCCATTGCTGTGGCCCGATGCCCAACACCGCCCGCGCACCTGGCGCCGGCT
>JAEYYZ010000194.1 GCA_023428185.1 Actinomycetes bacterium | reverse complement strand
GCATCGGGCGGTGTGGCAGAAGCCGCCTTGCGAGCGGCCGTGGAGAAAATGACCGGCCAGCCCCTGCTGGAGCGCCTCAACTACGAACCCGCCTACGGCATGCCGGGAGTCAAGACGGCCACGGTGGTGGCCAATGGGCGCACCTTGCGAGTCGCTGCGGTGTCTGGGCTGGGCAACGCGGATCCCTTGGTCAAGCGCATCCTTGCTGGCGAGGACCTGGGCTTCGACATGATCGAAGTGATGGCCTGCCCCGGCGGTTGCATCCAAGGCGCCGGACACCCAGTGCCATCGCAAGCAGGCGAGCTCGCGGCCCGCGAGCGCGTGCTGGACTACATAGACAACAACGCCGAGGTGCATGGTTCGCAGAACAACCTGGACGTGATGAGTCTGTACGAAGACTTCTTTGGCGAACCCAACTCGCCCATGGCCCACGACTTGCTCCACACCACGTACGCGCCGTTCAGGACACAGCCATGACCGGGCCCCGCACCCACACATGGGCACAAACCATGGTTGTGGCCCTCGTGGTGGCGCTATCTGGGTGCGCAGCCGCCACGGCGTCGGCGCCGAGCCCTAGCGATCCGGCATCGGTCTCACCCGTCGAGACCGTAACCGCCGCGGAACCCATCACCATCACCATCGCCTCCCTTAAGGGCCCCACCACCATGGGCTTGGTCAAGCTCATAGACGATGCCGCTGCCGGCACCACGGTCCACGACTACCAAGCCACCGTCTACGGCACGCCCGACGAAGTGGTGCCGCTCATGGTCCAAGGGAAAGTGGACATCGCCCTCATTCCGGCCAACCTTGCTTCAGTGCTCTACAACAAGACCAAGGGCACCGAAGCTGCCATAGTGGTTGCCGCCATCAACACTTTGGGCGTCCTGGAAGTGGTGGAAGCTGGCGACACGGTGCAACGCATCGGCGACTTGGAGGGACGCACCGTATACAGCACGGGCAAGGGGACGACTCCAGAGTTTGTACTCAATTACTTGCTTACGGAGAACGGGCTCACGCCCGGAGTCGATGTCACGGTGGAGTTTCTCAGTGAGGCCACCGAGGTGGCAGCCCGCTTGGCAAGCGAACCCGGCGCGTTGGGCGTACTACCGCAGCCGTATGTGACGGTTCTCCAAGGCAAGGACCCTGCTGTGCGCAGTGCACTGAGTTTCACCGAGGAATGGAACGCCGTGTCCCCCGATGCACCACTCGTGACCGGTGTGGTCGTGGTGCGCCAAGCGTTCGTCACGGCGAACCCAGAGGCCTTCGCGCGGTTCCTTGAGGACTACCAAGCATCCACTGAGTTCACCAACGAGTTCCCTGAGCAGGCCGCGCCGCTCATTGTCGCGGCTGGCATCGCGCCTGCAGATCCAGTGGCGCAAGCTGCCATACCCCGGTGCAACATCGTCTATCTCGATGGAGACGAACTGCGCGTGACGCTCGATGGCTACCTGAGCGTCCTTTATGCCGCGGACCCGGCGTCGGTAGGCGGGAGCGTTCCTGGAGATGACTTCTACTACGGAAGTTAAAGCCGCCGCCGGCATCGCCGTGCGGCGGGTGAGCCCTGCCTTGCTCGCCGGAGTGTTCTGGGTGGCGGTGTGGTACCTCGCCGCGTGGGCGGTGGGCAAGGAGTTCCTCCTTGCCTCACCTACACAAGTGCTGGTGCGGCTTGTGGAACTGGTGCAGACAGGCGCGTTCTGGATGACTGTCGCCACCACGTTAGCGCGCATCGCGGTTGGCTTTGTGGCTGCCGCCGCGGTGGGCACCCTCACCGCCATGGCCGCTGCACGCTACCGCATCGTGGCAGTGCTGACGTCTCCATTGATCTCCACCGTGAGAGCGGTACCGGTGGTGAGCTTCATCATCCTGGTGCTGCTGTGGGCAGATTCGTCCACACTGGCAACCGTCACGAGTTTTCTCATGGTGGTGCCCATCATGCACACCAGCATCCTCGAAGGCATCCGCGCCAGGGATGCCCGGCTTCTCGAAGTGGTCACCTTGTTCCACGTGTCGCCGTGGCGGCGTATGCGCGCCATCGACCTTCCTGCCGCCTTACCCTTCTTCGCAGCTGCCAGTCGCATCGGCATTGGGTTGGCATGGAAGGCCGGCGTCGCAGCCGAAGTGATCGGGGTGTCTCAAGGCAGCATCGGTGAGAGGCTCTACGAGGCAAAGATCTTTTTGGAATCAGCAGACCTCTTTGCATGGACCGCCGTCATTGTGGCGCTCAGCATTGCGTGCGAGGCCCTCGCGTTGCGAGTGATCGGGGCGATGCAGTCCCGCCACGCCGGGGGTGTGTCATGACTCATAGGCACGATGCCGTGACGCTTCTAGGGATTCACAAGCGGTATGGCGAGCACGTGGTCTTGGCAGACTTTGACGTGGTGATTCCACACGGCACAGTGGTGGCGCTTACGGGGCCCAACGGGTCCGGCAAGACCACGGTGGGCCGGTTGATGCTGGGACTCGAGCAGCCAGATGCGGGCACGGTGGGTGGGGTCGGTCAGCGCACCAAGGCGTGCGTGTTTCAGGAGAACAGGCTGTGCGGCCACCTCAGCGCCGTGGAGAACGTGCGCTTGGTGCTGGAGCGCGAGAGTTGTGCTGAGGCTATCCCGGCTCTTCGCGGCATCGGCCTACCTCAGTCTGCGCTACCCACGCCGGTATCCGCCTTGTCCGGCGGGCAGCGCAGACGGGTAGCCATTGCCCGAGCACTCGCTGGGCGCGCGCAACTCGTAGTTCTTGACGAGCCGTTCACCGGGATCGATGCCCAGA
>JAEYYZ010000122.1 GCA_023428185.1 Actinomycetes bacterium | reverse complement strand
ACCGCCGCCGGCCGGCGTAAAGCGTTCATCGCAACGAGTGCCGCCACGCAGCGTCACCGCGTCCCAGAGGACCACGCACTGGCCGGCCTCGCATGGAACGGGAGCGATCCATCCATGCAGACGTGGGCGCACCGGGTGCGTCACTATCGCTTGCCGATGCCATGGCCACCACGCCTGCCACGAGGGCGGCGAGTTCGGCATCGTCCGGTGTTCCCCGCACAATCTTGAGCGAAGAGGCAGAAGCTGCGAGGGACGCGGCGTCGGTCATAGCGGGATGTTTCCGTGCTTCTTGGGCGGGCTTGCCGCGCGCTTGGTGCGCAGCGCCCGCAACCCGCGCACAATCTGAGCCCGAGTCTCGTGGGGCTCAATGACTGCATCCACATAGCCACGGTCAGCGGCGTCGTACGGGTTGACGATGCGGTCGTCATAGTCCGCGATGAGCCCGGCGCGCTCCGCTTCCACGTCTCCGCCTTTAGCCTCGACGTCCGCCAACGTGCGCCGGTGCAGGATGTTCACCGCCCCAGAGGCACCCATCACCGCAATTTGGGCCGTGGGCCACGCAAGGTTGATGTCCGCGCCCAACTGCTTGGACGCCATCACGATGTACGCGCCTCCGTAAGCCTTGCGCGTGATGACCGTAATGAGCGGCACTGTGGCCTCTGCATAGGCGTAGATGAGTTTGGCGCCGCGGCGGATGATGCCTTGGTATTCCTGGTCCGTGCCCGGCAAGAAGCCGGGGACGTCCACAAACGTGAGGACGGGAATGTTGAACGCGTCGCAAGTGCGCACAAAACGAGCGGCCTTCTCGGCGGCGTTGATATCCAAAGTGCCTGCCATGGAGAGTGGCTGGTTGGCCACTACGCCCACGGCTTGACCCTCGACGTGGCCAAACCCCACCACCACGTTGGGCGCAAATAACGGCTGGATCTCAAGGAACGCGCCGTCGTCCAGCACAGTCTCGATGACGGTCTTCATGTCGTAGGGCTGGTTGTCGCTGTCCGGCACCAAGGTGTCCAAAGCGGTGTCGGTCTCGGTGACCTCCAAGTCCACCGCAAAGTCCCACACCGGAGGATCCGAGAGGTTGTTTTGCGGCAAGTACTCCAGCAAGTGCTTCACAAACTCCAGGGCGTCGTCTTCATCCGATGCCAAGTAGTGGGCCACGCCGGACTTCACGTTGTGGGTTTGACCGCCACCCAATTCCTCAAACGTCACCGTCTCACCAGTCACGGACTTGATGACGTCCGGGCCGGTGATGAACATTTGCGAGGTGCCGTCCGCCATGACAATGAAGTCGGTGAGAGCGGGGGAGTACACCGCGCCACCCGCAGAGGGGCCGAGGATGATGGAGATCTGTGGGATCACACCGGACGATGCCACGTTGCGGCGGAAAATCTCGGCAAACTGCGTGAGCGCGGCCACGCCTTCTTGAATACGCGCGCCACCGCCGTCGGAAATACCGATGACCGGCACGCCAGTGCGCAACGCGAAGTCCTGCACTTTGGCAATCTTTTGGCCGTGAACCTCGCCAAGGGAGCCACCGAACACGGTGAAGTCTTGGGCGTACACCGCTACCTGGCGGCCGTCGATGGTCCCGTAGCCGGTCACCACACCATCGCCATAGGGCCGGTTGCGGTCCATGCCAAAGTTGGTGGAACGGTGCCGCGCTAGGCGGTCAAACTCCACAAAGGAGCCGTCGTCCAACAGTTGCTCCACGCGCTCGCGGGCGGTCTTCTTGCCACGCGCGTGCTGCTTCTCTTGGGCCACGGCCTCTGGGGTCGCTACAGCGGCATCGTTCTTGCGGCGCAAAGCCTCGATAGCTGCGGCGGTGGACTTTCCGCTCGCAGGCTTTGCTACGTCTTTTTTGTGGGCCACGTCTCTCCCTTGGGTGAACTGCCAGATAGCCTAGCCGCGTGTCCCCAGCATCGTCCGCGTCCTCGTCTCAAGTAGCCGCTTCGCGCGCGCCGCTCACGGCGGCGTCCTTTGCCGACATGGTGGGCCCTGACAGGGTGTTGCAGCGGTTAGAGCTGGTGAAGCAATCGCCGTCCACTAATACTGCGTTGCTCGAAGTGGTTGGGCAAGAGGCAAGCGCGTGGCCGCACATGAGTGCGTACGTCACGGATCATCAGACCGCGGGCCGCGGCCGTAGCGGGCGGGAATGGTCTACTCCTGCGAGGGCTGCGCTCACTGCGTCTTTTGTGGTGCGGCCCGATGTCCCGCGTGAGGTTTACGGGTGGGCACCACTGGTGGTGGGTTTGGCCACGGTGCGTGCGTTGCGCCGGATGGGAACCGGCGCATACCTCAAGTGGCCAAACGATGTGGTGGTGGAGCATGGGGCGCGGGAGATCCCCGAATGGGGCCGGTGGCGCAAATGCGTGGGTATCTTGTGCGAAGCTGTGCCCGGTCAGGACGGCATCGTCGCTGGTATTGGCGTGAATGTCTCCCAGAACGCGGCGGAATTGCCGGTGCCTCACGCGGCTTCGCTCGCCACGTTGGGCGCGGCATCTCTTGACCGGGTGGCGCTCCTCAGGGTGCTCGCGGCCGAACTGAAGGACGCGGTGGATGCTTGGGTTGCGGAGCATCGTGCTGAAGGGGGAGCGTTAGGTACGCCTACGGCCGATGCCGTGGCAGCGGCATGCGCCACGCTCGGCTGGGAGGTCACGGTGGACGTTCCCGGCGGGCCGCCGGTGACGGGTACTGC
>JAEYYZ010000098.1 GCA_023428185.1 Actinomycetes bacterium | reverse complement strand
GACGCCGTCTGGGGCGGCACTTCGGTGCGCTTGGCCATGGGGTCGGCTTGTTGCTTCCAGTGGCCGTCGCGGCTGAGAATCTCAAACTTGTACTTGGTGCCTTCGCCAATGCCAGGGATGAACAGTTCCCACACGCCGGAGGCGCCAAGGGATCGCATGGCATGCCCGGTGCCGCGCCAAAAGTTGAAGTCGCCCACTACCCGTACGGCGCGCGCATTGGGTGCCCAGACCGCAAACGATGTGCCGTGAACATCTCCGAGCACCGAGGGGTAGGTGCGGACATTCGCTCCCAGCACTTCCCAGAGCCGCTCGTGGCGCCCCTCGCGGATGAGGTGGAGATCGAGTTCGCCCAAGGTGGGAAGGAAGCGGTACGGGTCATCCTGACGCAAAGGATCGGCATCGTACGTGACATGGACACGGTAGTCAGGGGCGTCGTCCCCGGGGATGTCCACTTCCCACAAGTCTTGATGGATACGTGAAGCGGGGTATTCACCCTCGAGAGTCTCGATGACCACCGCAGTCGCCGCGGGGCGCAGTACACGAATGGTGACGCCTCCGTCTTCCACGTGCGGGCCCAGGACGGCGTGGGGTTCGTGGTGAGTTCCTTGAGCGATATCGGTGAGCACGGATACGTCGATGGGTCGACCCATTACTGCACCTCCGCCACGTGAATCAGGGTGTCTTGAGGGTCGAGCCGCACGTAGAACTGCTTGCCCCACGTGTAGCTCTCGCCCGATAGTGCATCAACGACAGGTAAGGACTCAGTGTCGCCTACTCCAAGTGCTTGTGCATCAAGAGTAATCGTGGCGTGCTGGACGTTGTGTGCGTCAAAACTAGCGACCACTATGACGGTGTCCGGCTTGCCAGTGGGGGACTCATGCGCCGCGACGTGCTTGCTGAAGCACAGCACCTTGTCATTGCTCGAGTGGTGCACGGTGAGTCCACGCAAGCGCCGCAACGCCACGTGCTTGCGCCGGGCCTCATTGAGGCGAGTGAACAGCGTGACCATGCCCAGGTCGTCGGCATTAGCCCACGGACGCGACTTGAACTCGTACTTCTCGTTGTCGATCTGCTCTTCTACGCCGGGCCGCGGCACCGATTCCACAAATTCGTAGCCGGTGTAAATCCCGTAGCTGGGTGATGCGGTTGCGGCAAGCGCCGCCCGCATTTTCCAAAACGCGGGTCCACCCTGTTGCATGTCAGGGGTCAAGATGTCGTGCGTCGTAGGCCAGAAGTTGGGCCGCATGTAGTACGACGCCGGTCCAGCCAATTCTGTGAGGTACTCGCCCATTTCGGTCGCGGTGGGCCGCCACGTGAAGTAGGTGTAGCTCTGGTGGAAGCCAATCTTGGCGAGCGTGTGCATCATGGGCGGTCGAGTGAAAGCCTCGCTGAGGAAGATCACCTCGGGGTGAGTCTGTGCCACGTCTGCCAAGAGCCGCTCCCAGAAGGTGAGCGGCTTGGTGTGGGGATTGTCCACTCGGAAGAGCGTGACTCCGGCATCAATCCAGACTTGCAGGACCTCGCGAATTGCCTGGTAGATACCTTCGGGATCGTTGTCGAAGTTCAAGGGGTAGATGTCTTGATACTTCTTTGGCGGGTTCTCCGCGTAGGCGATGGTGCCGTCGGCTCGGGTGGTGAACCACTCAGGATGCTCCGTCACCCACGGGTGGTCGGGAGAGCACTGCAACGCGAGATCCAGTGCCACCTCCATGCCCAGGTCCCGCGCCTTGCCCACAAAAGTGCGGAACGTGCGCATCGTGCCCAGATCGGGGTGAATGGCGTCATGGCCGCCTTCAGCGGCACCAATGGCGTAGGGACTGCCAGGGTCGGCAGGTGTGGCTTGGAGTGCGTTGTTCCGACCCTTGCGATGCGTGAGGCCAATGGGGTGGATGGGAGTGAGGTAGAGCACGTCAAAGCCCATGGAGGCGATCATGGGCAGGCGCTTTGCTGCCGTGGTGAATGTTCCGGAGGTCCATTCGCCGGTGGTCTTGCTCAGATGCGCGCCTTCGGAGCGGGGGAAGATTTCGTACCACGCGCTCACGAGGGCGCGCTCGCGTTGCACCAGCAGCGGGAACTCAGGGGAGGCGCTGACATCATCCCGTAGCGGTGCCTCGTGCAGGATGCGTTGGAGTGAATCGCTCAGGGCGGGAGCCAACCTCGCCTCGGGTGCGAGGGCTCCCGTGTGGAGGGCGCCGATGGCCACGGTGAGGGCGTCTTTGGCCGCTGCGGTGCGCTTGACCTCATCTCGAGCGCGCGTCAGCACAGCTACACCCTCATCCAGCATCAGGTTGACGTCTACTCCGGCAGGCACCTTGAGTTCGGCCGCGTGGGCCCACGTGCGCACAGGATCAGACCAACCCTCCACGCAGAACGAGTGGAGCCCCTCCATGGAGGGCACGAACGTCGCTTCCCACAGTGCTAAGCCGTAGTTGGTGCATCGCATGGTGAGCGACGTGGTGGAGCCGTCTGGCGCGTGGATCACGGCAGTGGCGCCCTCGGCATCGTGCCCCTCCCGGAACACCGTGGCACGAATGGTGACCGCCTCGCCCACCACAGCCTTTGCCGGCCAACGTCCAGCCTCGAGTACGGGCTGGACATCCACCACAGGGATGCGACCTACCGAGAGCTCACTGCCTGGACTCATGGTTTGACGTTACCGGTTTTGCGGACACCTAGAGTGCGCTGGGGCGAGGCACGGCTTCCCAGGCTGAACGCACCATGTCTTCGAGCGAATGGGTATTCGCCCACGCCAAGTCCCGAGCCGCAAGGTCGTCCGTAGCGACGATGCGGGCGGGGTCGCCCTCACGGCGGGGTCCCACGCGGGGCGTGAAGTCAATGCCTGTCACGGTGCGCATGGCCTCCATGATCTGGCGCACGGACGTGCCGCTTCCCGAGCCGAGGTTGTAAACAGGTTCCAGCGCCTTGGCCCCGTCAAGGGCGATGGCGGCTTGAGCATGAGCGTGCGCAAGGTCCACCACGTGAATGTAATCTCTCACGCACGTGCCATCGGGCGTCGCGTAGTCGTCGCCGTTGATGCTGGGCGTGCCGCCGCTCACCAATGTCGCAAACACTTTGGGGAAGAGGTTGTGCGGTGAGACGTCGTACACCCGGTCCGGCCCAGATCCCACCACATTGAAGTACCTCAAACTTGTGGCCACCAGGGGGTGAGGGGTAGCGGACGTGGCGGTGATCTGGTCGCGAATGAGCCATTCAGCCACGAGTTTGCTCTCACCGTAGGGGCTTTCTGGATTGCACGGGGTGTCTTCAGTAACGATCTCCGTGGATGGGGTTCCATACACGCCAGCACTTGAGGAGAACACCAGTCGTGCCACCCCGGCCTGCGCCATGGCATCCAGCAACGAGGCCGTCCCTTCAACGTTCTGTCGGTACGTGTGGGTGGGCCGCTTGACGGACTCGCCCGCGTACTTGAATCCCGCGAGGTGTATCACTCCAGAACAGCCGTTGACGCGTAATGCGCTCTCAACGGCTGCGCGGTCAAGAACATCGGCTTCGATCCCTTCCACGCCAGCAGGGATAAACTCCCGCTTGCCCGTGGAGAAGTCATCAAGCACCACCGGCGTGAGCCCTGCCGCACTGAGGGCGCGCACCACGTGCGCACCGATATACCCGGCGCCTCCGGTCACGAGCCATGTGGTCATGGGGTCCATCCTTCCCGCGCTGAACTCATATGTCTCGCCTCGCTCCATCCGACGCAACCACGGTGAGCACGGAGGGCGAGGCAAAACCGGCGGTGGCGCTCGCTGCCAACACGGCATCGGCAAGGCCCTGAGCCTTGTCTTGAGGCACCACCGCGATAGCCGAGCCACCAAAGCCGCCACCCGTGAGTCGCGCGCCCACTGCGCCGTTGGCCATCGCGGTGTCCACCATGAGATCAATCTCCGGCACGGAGATCTCAAAGTCGTCGCGCATGGATGCATGGGAGGCCAGGAGAAGTTCGCCGATCGCGCCCGGCCCGCGCTCCCGCACAGCGCGCACGGTCTCAATCACTCGCTCGTTCTCGGTGATCACATGGCGCATGCGGCGGTACGTCACGTCATCAACCACGTGGGCCGATGCTTCAAGGCGCTCGCGGGATATCTCTCGCAATGAGGTTGCACCCAGGGCGGCGGCTCCCTGCTCGCACGCCGCTCTGCGGGAGGCGTAACCGCCATCCGCGTGCCTGTGGGCTACGCGGGAGTCGAGAACCAACACCGCGAGCCCTGCCTCCGCAAAGCCGAGCTTCACCAGCTCGGTAGTGAGCGAGCCGCAATCAAGCATCACGGCGTGATCCCGCTCGCCCATGAGCGACGCCACCTGGTCCATGATCCCCGTGGGTGCGCCCACCGCCTCGTTCTCTGCTGTCTGTCCCACAGCGGCCAATTCCATGCGACTCAATCCCGTTCCCCAAAGATCGTTGACGGCCACGGCCACGGCGGATTCGATCGCAGCGGACGAGGACAGACCCGCACCAATCGGGACTTCCGAGGTGAGAAACAGGTCAATGCCCGGCAAGTGGGAGACGTCCACCCCGCGTTTGGCCATCGCCCACGGCACTCCCAGTGCGTATCCCGTCCATTCGGCGAACACGGCATGATCGAAATCTGCGATGGCCAGCTCGCGTACACCTTCACGCGCGTCACTCGCTACCCGGATGGTGCCGTCTTCATTGGGAGCTGCGGCACACTCAGTGCGGTAGTCGATGGCGAAGGGCAATACCAAGCCACGGTTGTAATCAGTGTGTTCCCCGATGAGGTTCACTCGCCCCGGTGCCGACCACACGCCCGCGGGCGCGTGACCGTAGGTAGTGGCAAAAGCATCGGCGGTCTTGCTGTGCGTCATGCGTAGTCCTCACGTGCTTGTGCAAAGGCATCGGCGAGCCTGCGGGCGGCGTCTTCCGGTGACACGTCAGATATCCAGGCGCCCATCACGGACTCGGATCCGGCCAGGAACTTGAGCTTGTCCGCGGCGCGCCGCGGGCTGAACACGGTGAGCATGAGGCGAATCTCGTCAACGCCCACGGGAGCCTGGTGCCACCCCATCATGTAAGGCGTTGGCGAGCCGTAGAGCACGTCAAGCGAGCCGAGCAACGGCGGAAGCAGCGTGGCCAGCTCCGCCCGCTCAGCGAGCGTGGTCTGTGCTAGAGAACCCACATGCCGGTGAGGTAACGCGTGGATCTCCAGGGGCCAGCGCGCTGCGAAGGGCACAAAGGCCGTCCAGTGCTCGCCGGCGTAGATCACGCGTGGGCCCGCGGCTTCGCGTTCCAGAATGTCTTCAAACAATCGCGGCTGAGCGTTCGCCCGCTCCATCGCGACCCGAGTGCGGGGGGTCACGAACGGATACGCATAAATCTGGCCGTGAGGGTGGTGCAAGGTGACGCCTATGGCCTCGCCGCGGTTCTCAAAGGCGAACACCTGACGCACCCCAGGCAGTTGCTGTAGGGCATGCGTGCGGTGAGCCCACGCTTCTATGACCGTGCGTGCGCGGTGGCTTCCAAACCCGGCCAGTGAGCCGGTGCTTGCGGGGTCAAAACACACCACTTCGCAACGACCTCCTGCAGGCGCCGTGTATTCAGCCGATGCCGTGTTGGGCTGGGGGAGGGTGCCGGGGAGGTCGGGGCCAAAGGAGGGTGAGCGGTTCTCGAAGACCGCGACGTCGTAGTCGTCTGGGATCTCCGAGTCATTGGTGGGTGATTGCGGCGCGAGCGGATCCAGGTGGGCGGGAGGGAGCATCACGCGCGTTTGGCGTGAGGTGGCTACCGATATCCATTCGCCGGCGAGGTGATCAAAGCGCATGGTCGCGGTGCCGGTGCGATCCGCGGCCGGGCGTTGGTCCGCGCGACGGTGACTGGGGCGGACGCTTCCCGCGTCGTCAAAATAGAGCAGTTCGCGCCCGTCAGAGAGCGTTGCGGGAACCACGCGAATGGCATCGTCCCTCGTGAATCCAGATGCCGGGTGGTTGGTCATGGTGTAGCTGCCTTTCGCGAGATACCATCACTGTAATCGCTCTCAGTCCCGACTGGGGCGCGGGTCTGGTGAAGCCGCTTCCTGGTGCACGTGCGCTGGTACGGGATACTGGGAACGCGGCAAGGAGGAATGCACGTGTCACAACGGGTTCGACGACGTCCCACCATTGAGGATGTGGCTAGGGAAGCCGACGTTTCGCGCGCCACCGTGTCTCGCGTCCTCAATGGCGGCACCTGGGTTTCTCCCGACGCGCTGGAGCGGGTGGAAGCTGCCATCAAGAAGACCGGCTACCGCATCAATCCTCATGCGCGAAGCCTGGCTACGCGCAGGGCGGGGTCCGTGGCATTGCTCTTGACCGAGTCCCATGACCGGTTCTTTGAGGACCCCAACTTCTCGCTCATCATGCGCACGGCCGCGTCAGCCCTTGCTGAGCAAGACCTGCCGCTCGTGTTGTTGCTCGCTGACACGGCTATTGAGCAAAAGCGCGCCGTCAGTTTCATGACGGGCGGGCACGTGGACGGAGCCCTGGTGCTTTCGCCTCACCGGGGCAGACAGAGCTTTCTTGAAGACCTCATCCAGGCAGAAGTACCGCTCATAGCAGGTGGAATACCGCTGGGCTTTGAAAGCAGAGTGGCCTATGTTCAGGCCGAGGATCGCGAAGGCGCCAAAGCGATGACGCGCTATCTGCGTTCGCGTGGGCACCAGCGCATTGCCCATATAGCGGGCCCGCAAGACACCTCGGGAGGGACGGGGCGGTTGGCCGGGTACGTCGAGGAAATGGGCGCTGACTACTCAGATGACCTGGTGGTCACCGGCGACTACTCCATGGCATCGGGTGAGCGATCTATGCGTGAACTGCTGGGCCGGGACGTGGAGATTGATGCAGTTTTTGCCGCCAACGACCTCATGGCGGCGGGCGCGCTTGCAGTGATTAAGGACGCGGGGTTGACCGTTCCAGGGGACATTGCACTTGCCGGATTCGACGATTCACCAGTGGCAGCGGAACTGGATCCGCCGCTCACCACCATGCGCCAGCCCTTTGAGCGAATCGCTCGGGAAATGGTGCGCCAGTTGCTCGACATGATCGACGGAAAGACGGCCGCGCGCATCAGTTTGCCTACTGAACTTGTGGTGCGCGAGTCGGCTTAGCCGGCTCCTCAATGACGCAGTCGCTGGGCTCCTTGCATGGTCAAGGCTGAGAACGGTCACAGTTCTGTAACAGTCGATGTCCCGATTTGACCCGGTACGATGCGCTGAACGTAGACTGAGAACGGTTTCAGTCGCGTCCAGCGGCTGGCAAGGATCGCAACGTCGCGAGGAGCGCCCCTGCAGGCAGGGACTCAACGCGTGGAGAAGATGGAGAGTCATGTCGCACGGCAACTGGCCCCGCCTCGAGGGTCTCGCCTATGGCGGCGACTACAACCCTGAGCAGTGGCCCCGTGAGACGTGGGATCAAGACGTTGCCCTCATGGCTCAAGCGGGAGTCAACTTGGTGAGCGTCGGCATCTTCTCGTGGGCGCTCTTAGAACCCAAGGAAGGTCTCTTTGAGTTCGAATGGCTCGACGATCTCCTTAACCTGCTTCACGCCAATGGCGTCTCCGTAGACCTGGGCACTCCCACCGCTTCCCCGCCCGCGTGGTTCTTTGCCGCCTACCCAGATGCGCGCATCGTGACACGAGACGGCAACCCTCTGGGCTTTGGTTCCCGCGGCATGGCTTCGCACAGTCACCCTGCGTATCAAGAAGCTTCCGTGCGCATCGCCGATGCCCTCGCCGGCAGGTATGCCAGCCATCCGGCAGTGGTCATGTGGCACGTCCACAACGAGTACGGCGTACCCGTGGGCGAGGACTATTCGCAAGCAGCAGTGACGGCATTCCGGCAATGGTTGCGCGAGCGGTACTCCACGCTTGAGGCTCTCAATGCGGCATGGGGAACCGCATTTTGGGGCCAGCGATACGACGACTGGGAGCACATTGGCGCCCCAGCGGCTGCGCCCTCAGTGGTGAACCCGGCCCAACGGCTCGACTTTGCGCGGTTTACCAATGACCAGCTCTTGGCGTGCTTCAAGGCCGAGCGGGACGCCATCAGAAAGCACGCCGCCCAGCCCATCACCACCAACTTCATGGCCATGGCCACGCTCACCACTGACTTGTGGAAGTGGGGTCAAGAAGTAGACGTGGTGGCCAATGACCACTATCTGACTGCCGCAGACCCGGAGAACTACATCGGCCTTGCAATGGCCGCTGACTTGACCCGTTCGGTGGGTGGCGGAC
>JAEYYZ010000072.1 GCA_023428185.1 Actinomycetes bacterium | reverse complement strand
GATTGACCAAGATCATGGTGGGTTGACTCGCCACGTTGAAGTTGCGCCAGATGGAGCCGTCATCGTCGTAGATGTGGGCGAAGGTGGTGAGGCCGTGCTCCTCGATGAATCCATTGGATTCCTCGGTATCGGAGAGTCCAGCGATTCCCAGGATCGTGATGTCTTCGCTGAACTCTGCTGAAGCGTTCAGCAGAGCTCCCGCCTCTGCATTGCAGACGGGACACCACGACGCCCAGAACCACAACAAGACATCCTTATGCATGAGGCTGGTGCCGTCGACCGTCTCACCAGAGACGAGGTCGGTCTTGAGGAACTTGAGCGCCTCCGGAGCGTCAGGGTTGGCCCACTCAGGTGTCGCCGCAGATGCCGAAGCCTCCAGACCGGCGCCGGCGGAGGAATCACCCGCAGCGTCATTGCTCGTGGCGCAACCGCTCAGGAGCAGGGCGATCACGGGAAGAGCCAGCAGTGTGCCTAGATGCCTGCGCGCCATGCCCAACCTCCGGTGACTGCAGCGGTCTCAGTAGTCCTGTGCCATGTCTGCAAAGTGAGCGTAGTCCTTACGGAACGCTACGGAAATGGTGTCCGTGGGGCCCGAGCGGTGCTTGGCGACAATGAAGTCCGCCTCGCCGGGGCGATTGTCCCTGTCATAGGCATCGTCCCTGTGAAGCAAGATCACGATGTCCGCATCTTGCTCGATGGCGCCAGATTCACGCATGTCGGAGAGCATGGGTCGCTTCTCTTGGCGTTGCTCCGGGCCACGGTTGAGCTGGGAGATCGCGATCACCGGAACTTCGATCTCTTTGGAGAGCAATTTGAGTGCCCGCGAGAACTCAGAGACCTCCTGCTGGCGGGACTCCACCTTGCGGCCGGAGCTCATGAGCTGCAGGTAGTCCACCACCACCAAAGAGAGGTTGTGTTGCTGCTTGAGGCGGCGGCACTTAGCGCGGATCTCCATGAGTGACATGTTGGGGCTGTCGTCAATGAACAGGGGTGCCTTGGAGATGCGCGCCGCGGTGGCCGCCAAACGCTCCCAGTCATTGGGGCCCATGGGTCCCTTGGTGAGCTTGGTGAGCTTCACGCCTGACTCCGCGGCAAGCATGCGCTTGGTGATTTCTTCGCGGCTCATTTCCAGCGAGAAAATCACCGATGCCTTGTTGGCGCCCACTGAGGCGGCACGGGCAATGTCCAGACCAAGGGTGGACTTACCGATGGCCGGGCGAGCCGCGATGACGATCATCTGGCCGGCCTGAAAACCGCCAGTGAGGTCGTCGAGTTGGCGGAAGCCCGTGGGGATGCCGAGCATTTGCCCTTCGCGACTGGAGGCGGCATCGACTTCCTCGAGGGTGCGCTCCATGACTTCGCCAATGGGCAAGTAGTCCTCGGAGTTACGCCGTTCGGTGACCGCGAAGATCTCGGCCTGGGCGGAATCGACCACGTCATCCACCTCCGCGCCATCGGCGTCGTAGCCCATGTTGGCGATGCGGGTTCCAGCCTCCACCAGCTTGCGCAAGATGGACTGCTCACGGACCAGGCGTGCGTAGTAGCCAGCCGATGCAGCAGAGGGCACCATGGCGATGAGAGTGTGCAGGTACTCGGTGCCGCCAATGCGGGCGATCGCTCCCACGCGTTGCAACTCGGCTCCCACAGTGAGGGCGTCAACGGGGTCGCCCGAGTTGTAGAGCTTGACCGCAATGTCAAAGATGGTCTCGTGTGCCGGCTTGTAGAAGTCCGTGGCGCGCACGGTTTCAATGACGTCGGCCATGGCATCTTTGGAGAGCATCATGGCGCCCAAGACCGATTGCTCCGCCTCGACATTTTGGGGAGGCATGCGCTCGTAGGTGCGCTCGCTGTACGTGGCGGCGAGTTCATCTATTGACACGATCGCACCCCCTCTCGGTGTGACTCATGACGCGGTTGCGACGGGTGGAAGCCCCATTGCTAGCACTGTCGCATGGCGGACTGACACGCCACATTAGGGCGCGCGAGCACAAGTCACAAACGCACCGAACCGGACACCGTGGACAACCCGTGGAGAAGTGCCACCGAGAGGCGTGCAACGTGTGGAGAGCAGCCAGGTTGCCTGTGGACACACCTGTGAATTCGCACCCAGATTATCGGCTATTCCGTTATCTACCAGGGACTTTGAGTCAACCCTGGCTGGGGATAAGGCTCTGTATGAATATCCCGGCGTGTCGGTGATGGGCGTGTCGCCGACCCGCCATGTCGACACGCGCGAGTCTGAGACCTCGCACACTCGCTGCGTTCCGAAGTCACGGAAAATCGGACGTGCGGCGATCAGTTCCCGCGGCAGGACAGCGGTGATCAATGAGTTTTCCGTGACATAGGCTCAGCGTTCCCAAGTGACGGCCAGATTGACACGCAGGGGCCATCCGCGCGGGACCTTCGGGTGCCGCGTCACGTCAACCGTCACTTGGGCGCGCATCTGTGCCGCGCACCGTGTCGGGCGCGACGGGTCGCACATCCAGGCGGCACCCACTGCCGCCGCGCATCCCGCCCGCACAGAGTCCAGCCCACCTTCACGTGGTCGGGTTCCGGACACAGCAAAGCCCCGAGAGGCAAGGCCTCCCGGGGCTTCACTGCAAGCTCCCGCAGGAGCTCCGACTACTTGGCTGCGACCACCTGGACGTCCACCGTGGCAACGATGTCGTCGTGGAGGGCAACCTTCACCTGGTACTCACCGAGCGCCTTGATGGGCTGAGCGATCTGGATGCGACGCTTGTCCACCTTGGCGCGGGAGCCAATGGCCTCCGCGATGTCCGCCGTGGTGACCGCACCGAACAACCGACCGGAGTCGCCTGCGTTGGCGTGCACCACTACGGGGTTGGACTGCAACGCATCGCGAGCGGCCTGAGCCTCTTCAACGCTTGCAAGCGCCCGCTCGCGGCGGGACTTGCGCAACGCCTCAATGGACTTCTCGGCACCTGCGGACCACTTGGTGGCCAGGCGACGGGGGAACAGGAAGTTGTTCGCGTAACCGTCCTTGACGTCCACGATGTCCCCTGCGCCACCCAGTCCGTTGACCTCGTGGGTGAGAATGACCTTTGCCATGTCTGCCTCCTCTTAGCGGCCGGAGCCGGCGTAGGGGAGCAGTGCCATCTCGCGTGCCACCTTGATGGCACGGGCGATGCGACGCTGCTCCTGGGTGGAGACACCGGTGACGCGACGCGAACGGATCTTGCCGCGGTCAGAGATGAACTTGCGCAGTAGCGCAGTGTCCTTGTAATCGATCCCGTCGACCTTGGCGGCCTTGAGCGGGTTCACCTTCTTACGCGGCTTACGCGTATCGATCTTTGCCATGTGACTTACTCCAATATCAAGAATGAGTGCGGCGTAGGCCTGTCAGGGCCTGGCCGACGCGATTAGAACGGGGGTTCGTCCGACGCTGGGGCCGTGGCCCACGGGTCAGAGTCCGATCCACCTGCGGGAGCTCCGGAGAAGCCGCCTCCGCCACCGAATCCGCCGCCTGACTGGCCGCCACTGCGTTGCGTGCGAGTCACCTTGGCGGTGGCGTAACGCAACGAGGGGCCAACCTCGTCAACCTGCAGTTCGGTCACAGACCGCTTCTCACCGTTTGCTTCCCACGATCGTGAAACCAGGCGTCCGGTCACAATGACCCGCATGCCCTTGGTGAGCGACTCGGCCACGTTCTCGGCAGCCTCGCGCCACAACGAGCAGCGCATGAACAGGGTCTCGCCGTCCTTCCACTCGTTTGACTGACGGTCAAACGTGCGGGGGGTGGACGCCACGGTGAAGTTCACCACTGCCGCGCCCGACTGAATGAACCGAAGTTCTGGGTCGCCAGTGAGATTGCCGATCACGGTGATTTGCGTTTCGCCTGCCATGAGATTCCCCTTGGTTTCGTGTGGATCTGGTGATGTCGGGACTAGGCGGCTTCTTAGTGAGCGTCGGGCCGCAGTAGCTTGAGGCGCAAGATGGTCTCGTTGAGACCGAGCTGGCGCTCAAGTTCCTTAGCGGTTGCCGACTCCGAGGTGAAGTTGATCACCGCGTAGATGCCGTCGCTCTTCTTCTTGATGGGGTATGCCAACCGACGGCGGCCCCAAATGTCGAGGTTGTCGACGGTGCCTTTGTCGTTGGTCACGACGGCGAGGTACTTCTCGAGCGACGGCTTGACCGTCCGCTCGTCAACCTCGGGATCGAGAATGACCATCATTTCGTACTGGCGCACTTGTAACCCACCTCCTCTGGACTAAGACGGCTACGGACGTTCCGTAGCAGGAGGGCGACGCTAGTAGTAGTTCACGGAGCATGTGCC
>JAEYYZ010000059.1 GCA_023428185.1 Actinomycetes bacterium | reverse complement strand
CAGCACTTCCACTCGGGAGGCATCCTCACGGACTTGCGGGGCCGCTCCACTCAGCGTGGCTTGTACGCGGTGGGCGAGGCCGCGTGCAGTGGAGTGCACGGCGCCAACCGGCTTGCATCGAACTCCCTGCTCGAGGGTCTTGTGTTTGCCACGAGGGCTGCGGCCGATGCTGCGAGCGCCGTAACTTCCGGTGCGCTCACCCAGGCGGAACCCGTGGACAGGCCCGCCCCCACGTCACTCGTGCCCGCGACGATGCTCCCGCAAATCCAGACCATCGCCCACGCCGGTGCTGGCCCCTACCGCGACGCGGAGGGCCTCATTGAGGCCGTCCAGGCTCTGGCCGGAATCCGCAAGCGATTCCAGACTGTCGAACCGGCCGCTGTGCTTCCCCAAACCGCCGAGTGGGAGACGAGCAACGTCTTAGCCACCGCGTCGGTGTTGGCTGAGGCCGCACTGGCGCGTGAGGAATCCCGTGGAGGTCACCAGCGCACAGACTTCCCTGACACCGACGACGCTTCGTTTGCGGTGCGACTCGCTGCCACGCTCGACGCGGATGGCGTGCTGCGTTTGAGTCAAGCGCCTTTGGAAATTGGCGAGTAGTCCCCCCAACCATCGGGGCGCGTACGGTGTGTGAGGTGCAGGGGCGGCGCGCCCTGGAGGAGTCTCATGTCACGCAGTGATGAGTTGCTTGAGCAACTTGTAGCCACTCGGCGTAGCGCGCTCGTGGGGTATGCGTACGTCTTGACTGGCGATGTCGCGGCCGCAGAGGACCTTGTTCACGAGGCGTTGGTGCGCACTTTTGTGAAGGATCGCGGGCTCTCGGGCGTGGGCCATGCGGAAGGGTACGTGCGTAGGGCAATCGCTACCGTCTTCCTTAATTCTCGCCGCAGTCACCGCCGCTTTGTGGCCAAGATGCATCTCTTTGCAGCCGACGAGCTTGCGCCAGACGTGGCCGTGGCGGTGAGTACCAACGATGCCGTGACCCGCGCTCTCCAGTCACTCTCGCCTCGGGAGCGCGCCTGTGTGGTCCTGCATCACATGGAGCAACTGCGGGTACGTGAAGTGGCGCACCAGTTGGGTCTTGCGGAAGGCACAGTGAAGCGTTATCTGTCCGATGCCGTGGCCAAGTTGGAGACAACTTTGGGCCCACTCCAGGTGTCCGAGACCGACGCGGAAAGCGAGACGGTCGCTGTGAGATCTGCATCCAGTGCGAGGAGAACACGATGACTGATCTGAGCAAGGTCTTGCACGAACAAGCAGGTCGCGGCGAACGCGCCTATCGCCCTGTGGACGAGGCGCGCGGCGATGTTGCGGCTGTGGTGACGGGCGTGAGGGCGGCGCGCCGCCGCCAGCAAGTGGGGGTGGCGGCTTTGTCGGTGGCCGCGCTCGCGGCAGTTTCGGTAGGCGTGATTTCGTGGACGGCCAGACTGCAGGAGCCTGCTGCTCTGCCACCCACGCCGGGTTCCGTGGTGTGGAGCGTGGACGTGGGTAGTGAGTCGTGGTCTTCGCCCGCCTTGGTGGAGGGCTTCGTTGTCACGGCGGCCGATGATGGGGTCATCCGGGCCTTCGATGTCGCTTCAGGTGACACCGCGTGGGAGGTGCCCACCGGCGAGGCGATCCGCGGCGCGCTAGAGGTTGCCGAGGGCATGGTCTATGCGGCGAGCCTGGACGGATACATCCATGCCGTCACGGCGTCGGGAGAGATTGCGTGGTCGACTGAAATCTCGCCGCCGAATCCCGTTCGCGCACCATGGGAGCCCATGACGGCTGCACCTTTGGCCGTGGGAGATGCGGTGTGCATGGGGGATCACCTGGGAACGGTGACGTGTCTGAACCGGCATGACGGCACGATGCTGTGGACCGCCCGCATTGGCGGTCGCGTGTCCGCTCAAGCGGCATCGGACGGCGAGAGGCTTTTTGTGGGAGCGGACGATGCGCAGCTCTACGCACTAGACGTGGGCACCGGGGCAGAAGTGTGGGCCGTGGGAGTGGGAGGAGCCGTAGCGTCGGCTCCCGCTGTGGCCGATGGTGTGGTGGTGGCAGGCAACCGTGGCACCTTCGTCGTGGGGCTTGATGCGGTGACTGGCGAGCGGGTGTGGATGGTTTCGATGGGGACCTCGTGGGCGGAGTCTGCTCCGGTGGTGGTGGACGGGATCGCCTACTTTGGCTCGTCTGCGGCGGGGCAAGTAGTAGGCGCAGACATCCGCGATGGTGCAGTGGTGTGGCGCGCGCAAGTGGGTGGAATGCCATGGGCGCGGCCGAGTGCCGAGGGATCCATGGTGTACGCGGCCGCCTTGAGTACTGAAGCGCAGGGCCCGGTTCATGGGGGTGTCCACGCGATCGACAGGTTCACGGGCAAGATCCTGTGGTCAGTGGATGCCGGGCAGGCACTCCGATGGCAACCGGAGGGGCCCGGCTTTGGAGTGGGAACCCAGCCATTGGTGACTGAAGAACTCATCATTTTCACGGCGTTGGACGGTGTGGTCTACGCGGTGGCCCGCTGACCTTGTGATTCCGGCCCCAACCAAACGGCCATGAACGGTGTGGAAGCAGTGACACCTAGAAAGGGAACTGCTCATGTCACACCGTTTTGCTTCAGCCACCGCGGTGGCCATCTTTGCCGTGGGATTGGCGGCGTGCTCGCCGTCCAGCCCGCCTGGCCCCACTAGCGCCCCGGTGGCGTCTACCGCAGTCTCGCCGACCGCGGCATCGGGCCAAGGAACCGGTCGGGAGCCCGCGTGGTCAACGGATGTTGGTTCTGAATCCTGGTCACACCCTGCCGCCCTGGGCGACCTCGTGGTGTTCGGTGCCAACGATGGTGTGGTGCGGGCGATCGAGGCGGAGTCGGGTGAGGTGACGTGGGAGATCACCACCGGTGGGCCTGTGCGGGGTGGAGTGGCCGTAGCGGACGACGCTGCGTATGTGGTGAGTGACGACGGCGCTGTCTACGCGATGGACGCCAGCGGAACCGTGACGTGGACTACTGCTTTGGGCGTGCCCGTGACGGAACGTGGCATGTATGACAACTATGGCTCAACCCCTGCCATTGGTGATGGCGTGGTCTACGCAGCCACCCAGTCGGGACATGTTGGCGCACTGGAAGCCGCTACCGGGCAATTGCTGTGGAGCGTGGAAGTGGGTGCTCCCGTAGAGGCCGGACTGGCGCTGGGTGAAGGGCTGCTGCACGTGAGCACCATGGGCAACAGGCACGTGGCTCTGTCGGTCGCTGACGGGTCGCTGGTGTGGGAACTGCCCACCGGCGCCCCCGCAACCACGGCCCCCTTCGTCATGGGTGACCGGGTGATTGTGGGCTCCCGAAGCGCAAACATTCAAGTGCGGGACGAGGCGACAGGGGACAAGGCGTGGACTGTCAGCCTTGGAGGTTCATGGGTGCAATCCGGGGCGGCCGCAATCGATGAGGAACACTTTGCGATTGGCTCGTCTGACTACAAAGCGGTGCGCGCCTTTAACCTCACCACGGGCGAGGGCCTGTGGCTCACCAAGGTGGTGGGTTGGCCCTGGGCAATCCCGGTGGTAGCCGATGACGTGGTGTACGCCTCAGAGATCCGCATTGACTATCAATTGCCGTGGGATGCCGCCTTGTGGGCCTTGGACGCTCAAACCGGCGAGGTGCTGTGGACGGCGCCGGCAGGTCCAGCGCTCGAGTGGGCACCGGACGGCTACGGCATCTATGGCAATGGCGCGAGCCCTGTAGTGGTGGGCGACCTGGTCATAGTGCCCGGCCTCGATGGCGTGGTGAGGGCATTCGAACGCTAGGTGCCACCTAGTGGCGGGCCGGGTCACACATCCCTCACCTCTCAGTGACCCGGCCCGTGTGGGTCCGGCCTGTACGCTCGACACATGCCCGCCGCTACACCGCATCGTCCAGTGGTGTGGTTCGCGGTCATTGCCGTCACGGCCGCCGCATTCACATTTGCCATACCTCAACTGCCCACCCTCTTGCCTCAAGAGCGAGCAGTGGAGGCGCAGGAGTCCTTTCCGGTCAGCATCGGCACTGTTGAGGGGCCCGAAGGTTGGACGCTGGACATCCGGGCGGCCGCTACTGGAAGCCCGATCTTCTCTCACGACGGAGTATCTATAGCCGTGTTTGACGGCATCTGGTTTGGAAACTCGGCTGGGCTGGTAGAGAACCTGGTGGCCACGCTCAGGGAACGCGGCGCCGAGGTCACCCCACCTGAGGTTGCGGACGATGCCACGGGTACGTCCCGCGAGCTTTACGAGTTGCAGTACAGCCAGGGCGACAAGGCTGGCCTCATGGTGGTGGTGCGTCAAGAAGTGACAGTGATGGTGTTACGCGCTACGGGCGATGCTCAGGCGCTCGCCGGTGCCGCCGATGTTATTGCGCGCATGGCAGAGACTCTGGACACCGGTGTGATCACCGAGAACGCGCCGCCTTCAGACCCCGGCGTCCGCCAAGGTGCTGCACCCACCAGGATTGACCAAACATGGATCAGCCGAGTCGCCATCGCGCTCCAGGGCGGCGGGAGCGAGTCATGAAGACCATCTCGCGGCGCATCGGGCGGGTTCGCGCATTCAATCCTCGCAACCTGGGCTGGTGGGCGTGGGCAGTGCCCAGCGTGGCGGGACTGGTGATCTTTCTGGTCATGCTGTGGCCGGCATTCGGTCGCTACCCCCTTACCGCAGTGACCGGCCTGGCCTTGTCGGTTCCGTACTTGATCTTGTGGTGGTTTGCCTTGCAGGCGATGCAGATCGTCACCCGAATAGGAACCTCGGGTCAGATTGCCGCCATCTTGTGGGGTGGCGGAGCGGCCGTGGGTGTGTACGCCTTGCCGGCCAACAGCGCCATTATCGAGTTCCTGGGCCAGGCTTTTGGCGTCGATTTCTCCACCGACTGGGGAGCCGCGATCGCGGCGCCACTCACGGAAGAGACTGGTAAGGCGCTTGGTGTGTTGGCAGTGATTATTGCCGCCAAGTCGTGGTTGCGAACGCCCATGGATGGTCTCCTCGTGGGCGGGTTTGTGGGCTTGGGGTTTACGCTGTCCGAGAACTTCCTGTACGGCTTCAACATCACCTCCATGAACTTTGGCGAGAACCCCGCCGTGTCCACTGCCGCAGTGTTCTTTCTCCGGGCAGGGCTGTTCTTTCCCATCTCACATGTGGTCTTCACCGCCCTCGCGGGGGCTGGCATTGGCTTCTTGATGGGAAGGCGGGCCGGTCGCAACGGCTGGTGGGCGTTGTTGTGCTTTGTCGCCGCATACGGATTGCACTTCTTGTGGAACTCGCCGCTGCTAGGCAACTGGATTGCACGCTTTGTTGTGGCGGGAGTGGTGCCGTTTGTCATGTGGCTCGTGGTGCACCTTGCCCGGCGCGCGGAGCATCGGTGGTACCTCGCGGCGATCGCCCCAGAGGTGCACAGCGGCGCGGTGCCCGCCCAGTACGTGGGCGTGGTGGGCGGCACGTTGATCAAGCGTCTGCGTTACCGCAATGGGGTGGGCCGGGTGTACGGCCCCTTGGGCCGTCGGTTCCAGGTCGAGCTCGAGGGCTTACTGGTGGATTTAGCCGATGCTTCGGACGCGACTGATCCCGCCGAGGTCCAGCGTTTGCGCGCGCTGGTAGCTCACCGACTCTTGCCTGCTCAAGCGCCGCAAGGCGCGCTTACGACAACGCCATGAACATGCGCTCGAGCCGCGCCTTGGCGGCCGTGGCGTTCTCGCCCTCATTGATGCAGTGCTCCAAGCCCGTGGCGATCATGGCAAAACCCGCGCGGTCAATCGCCTTGGACACCGCTGCGAGCTGAGTCACGACGTCGCCGCATTCGCGGCCGTCTTCGATCATCTTGAGAACTCCCGCGAGTTGCCCTTGCGCTCGCTTGAGGCGCTTGACCACGGGGTCGAGGTCTTCAGCGGTCAAATGAATGTCTGACATGAGCGGGCTCCTATCGGGTCGAGCGTCATGCTCCAGCATACCCCGGAGGGTACCCGGCTCGGTGGGGCTCGCTGGGCTCCAAGTACCCGTGCCCGCTGCCAACGCGCCACAATGGCGAGGTGACCATGCCTGAAGATCTGCCCCAAGACGCCCCGCTCGATGCCGCTTGGCTCCGCTCAGCCGTGGAGCGCGCGCTCGACGAGGATTTGGGGCACGCGCCTGGTCGGGATGTCACCACTCAATCGACCATCCCGTCCACAACGCAGGTGAGTGGGGCAGTGGTGTTTCGAGACTCGGGAGTGGTGGCCGGGCTAGCCGTGATCACTGAGGTGCTGAGTCAAGTGGCCGTGCGGTTGGACCTGCCAGTGCCGCACGTGGACGTGTTGGCCAGCGATGGCGACGTGGTCGGAGCAGGAACCACGGTGGCGAACGTTGCGGGTGCAGGTCACGCGGTGCTTATCGCCGAACGTACCATCCTCAATTTCATGTCCCGGGCATCGGGCGTTGCCACACATACCCGCCGCTGGGCCGATGCTTTGGAGGGCACCGGCGCGCGCGTCCTGGATACTCGCAAGACCACGCCGGGGCTCAGGGAACTAGAGAAGTACGCGGTGCGGCGCGGGGGCGGCACCAACAAGCGCATGGGGCTGTACGACTGCGCCATGGTCAAGGACAACCACATTGTGGCGGCAGGGTCGGTGCGCGGAGCAATTGAGGCCATTGGGGAACGGTTCCCTGATGTACCCATCCAGGTGGAAGTGGAGGGGCGGGCCCAGGCCATGGAAGCTATCGAGGCAGGCGTGCGGTTCTTGATGCTGGACAACATGACGCCCGATGCCATGCGCGGGCTAGTCGCCGAAGTTCGGGGCCTCGAGTCCGCAGTGGGCCAGGTGCGCCTCGAGGCGACAGGTGGCCTCACCCTTGAGAACGCGCGCGACGTAGCGCTCACAGGGGTGGACTTCATGTCCGTGGGCGGGCTCACGCACAGCTCACCCATCGTGGACATAGCGCTCGATCTGCACTAACCCACCTCGCCCACGAGCGCGCCTCACTTGTCCCGGCATCGGGCGGCTCTCACCCCGGTACCCTGTATCCGTGTCTCAAGAGCCCCAGCAGCCGCAGAACTCCGAGCCCGTAGAGGACCTCCCCGAGCAGATGCGCGTGCGCCGCGAAAAGCGCGACCGCATCATCGCGTCCGGGCGCGAGGCGTACCCCGTGTCGGTGGCGCGTAGCCACGAGATTGCGCACGTCAAGGAAGCGTACGGACACCTCGCTGATGGCGAAGAAACCGCGGACATCGTGGGTGTGGCTGGTCGCGTGGTGTTCATTCGCAACACCGGCAAGTTGTGCTTTGCGACCATCCAAGACGGAGCCGGCGAACGTCTCCAACTGATGTTGTCGCTAGACAAAGTGGGCGAGGAATCGCTCGCAGCCTTCAAGGCCGACATCGACCTTGGTGACCACCTTTTTGCGCGTGGCCACGTGGGCAAGTCTCGCCGCGGCGAGGTCAGCGTGTTTGCGCACTCGTGGGAGTTGGCCGCCAAGGCATTGCGCCCCTTGCCGGTGCTGCACAAGGAACTCAGCGAAGTCTCACGAGTGCGGCAGCGCTACGTCGATCTCATTGCGCGACCGCTGGCCAGAGACACTGTGCGGCGTCGCTCCGCCATGGTGCGGTCCTTGCGCGAATCGCTGCATTCGCGGGGATTCATCGAGATTGAGACGCCCATGCTGCAAACCCAAGCGGGTGGCGCTGCGGCGCGGCCATTTGTGACGCACATGAATGCCTTCGACATTGATTTGTTCTTGCGCATTGCACCCGAGCTATTTCTCAAGCGTGCGGCTGTGGGTGGGCTTGAGAAGGTGTTTGAGATTAACCGCAATTTCCGTAATGAAGGCTCAGACTCTTCGCATTCGCCTGAGTTCTCCATGCTTGAGGCCTATGAGGCGTACGGAGATTACGACACCATGGCGCAGCTCACTCAAGGGATCATTCAAGGGGCGGCGGCCGATGTCTTTGGTAGCCAAGTAGTCACGCTCGCCGACGGCACCGAGTACGACCTGGGCGGGGACTGGGCGCAGATCACCATGTACGGCTCCCTGTCGGAGGCGTTGGGCGAGCAGATCACTCCCGAGACGTCCGTAGCCCATTTGCAGAAGCTCGCCGATGCCGTGGAGTTGTCCATCAACCCTGCCCGCATCAGCCACGGCAAACTGGTGGAGGAATTGTGGGAGCACTACGTAGGCGACTCTCTCTACGCACCCACGTTCGTTCGCGACTTTCCTGTGGAAACGTCACCGTTGACCCGAGACCATCGCAAGGTCGCGGGGCTCGTGGAGAAATGGGACCTCTACGTACGGGGATTTGAACTCGCTACCGCGTACTCCGAGCTCGTAGACCCCGTGATTCAGCGTGAGAGATTTGCTCAACAGGCGTTACTTGCCGCCCAGGGTGACGACGAAGCAATGCAGTTGGACGAGGACTTCTTGGCGGCCATGGAGTACGCGCTTCCCCCCACGGGCGGTATGGGTATGGGAATAGACCGCCTGCTCATGGCGCTCACCGGATTAGGAATCCGCGAGACCATCCTGTTCCCGCTGGTCAAACCCACGGAGGACTGATGAACCTGCAAGCGATCTTGACTGGACTGCTGCCCTCCATCGGCGTTGCGGTGCTCTTCTTCTTTGTGATCCGCGGTGTGATCAGGGCAGACCGCAATGAACGCGCTGCTATCGCCGCGCAAGAAAACAGGAACGAAACCACTAGCGACAAACGTTCACCTAGTTCCGAATAGGCATACCCCGGTGGTGTCACTTTGCACAGTCTCAAGCTCCGGCTTTGACTCGCGAAAAGTTCCGTGACACTCTCAACGTAATCCGAGGAAAGGCACGCTCATGGCGCAAAAAGTCCAGGTCATGCTCATTGACGATATCGATGGGTCTACCGCAACCGAGACTATTAGCTTTTCGCTTGAGGGATCCAGTTACGAGATTGACCTGAACGCCCGCAACGCGGCGGATCTGCGCGCGGCTTTTGCGCCCTGGATTGAAGCAGGCCGCAAGGCATCGAGCCGCGCGAACTCACGTGCGCGCTCCACCCCAAGTGGCGACGTGGCCAAGATTCGCGCGTGGGCGAAAGCAAACGGCCACACTGTCTCCGAGCGCGGGCGTATCCCCGCCTCGGTCCGCGACGCCTACCTCGCCGCGCACTAACACCCGGGACGGCATGAGTTCTGTATGGGTTGGCACGTACCCGCCTGATGGCCTCGGCACCCCCGCTGGAAAAGGTGAAGGAGTCTGGCATCTCGACGTGGGTGAGCATGGTGCGCTGACGGCGCACCAAGTCAATGTCCTTGACGCGCCCTCGTATGTCGCGGCTCATCCCACGCTCCCGGTGCTGTACGCGGTGTCCGAGGTGGCGCCCACGGTGGTGACCGCCTTGAGCGCCTCTGACGCTTCACACGTGCTGGGCACTGTCACTGTGGGTGGTGACTCGGGTTGCCACGCTCAGATCATTGCCGATGGCCGGGCGCTCGCGGTGTGCAATTACGGCTCTGGGGAACTGGCAATAGTGCAACTTGGCGCTGACGGCGTCCCTACCTCGACCACGCCGCAACAGGTCTTTACACATCACGGCTCGGGCCCGCGACAGGACAGGCAAGAGGGCCCTCACGCTCACTTCAGTGCTGTCGCCCCCGGGGCAAGGCACCTACTGGTAGCTGATCTCGGTTCCGACACCTTGTGGTGCTACAGCATCGGCGCCGGCGGCTTGCTGGAACCTCAAGGTGCGGCAACCACATTCCCCCCAGGATCAGGCCCTCGTCACTTTGCAGTCCACGGCGAGAACATTTACGTGGTGTGCGAGCTCGACCACACCTTGCGCACTTTGCGGTGGGACCGCACGAGCGGCACCGCTGAACTCATCGACGAACAACCGGTCACCCTGGCGCCGCAGCGCACTGGCAACGCCGTGTACGACGCTCACATTGAGATCATTGACGGACCCTCCGGACCAGTGCTTCTCGCTTCGGTGCGAGGCGTTGACGTCATCGCTGTGTTTGATATTGCTCCGGAAGGCGAGGCGCGCTACCGATGCGCCTTCGACACCGGGTACTGGCCACGGCACTTTGCCATCACGCCCGACGCCGGAGGCGTGGATCGCTTGATCGTCACCAACGAGAAGGGGCACCAGGTGCGGGCGTTCGCGCTCGCGGATGTGTTTGCCTTGCCTCCCGAGACAGAGTGGGGCGCCATTGCTCAACTCGAATCAACGTCGGCCGAGGTCACGAGCCCCGCATGCATTTGCGTGGGTCCAAGGTCGGTAGCCCAAGCCCCGGAACCTACGGAAGGATAAGAATCATGACGTACACGCTGATCTTGCTCCGCCACGGCGAGAGTGAATGGAACGCCAAGAACCTCTTCAC
>JAEYYZ010000113.1 GCA_023428185.1 Actinomycetes bacterium | reverse complement strand
ACCACTGCTACCGCCGCCATCCGCGCTGACCTGCGACCCACGGCGGTCTCCGCCAAGGCCAGCCACACGGGCATACTGGAGACTCTCGTCCAGGTGTTATGAGGAGTTCGCGTGAATGTGCCTGTGCTGTTTGAGCGCCCGCGGCGTTTGCGTACCTCGCCAGCCATGCGCAGGCTCGTGCGGGAAACACACGTCTCCGCGTCGCAGTTGGTGTGGCCAGTCTTTGTCCGCGAAGGCTTGACCGAGCCACGCGCCATCGAATCATTGCCCGGAGTCCACCAGCACACGCTCTCTTCCTTGAGTGAGGCTGTAGCGCAGGCCGTAGCCGCGGGCGTGGGCGGCATCATGCTCTTTGCTGTCCCCACGGAGAGGGACGCGGAGGGCTCGCAGGCATACGCGGAAGACGGCATCCTCAACCAAGCGATTCGCGTGGCGACGGAAGCAGCCGCCGGGCGCCTTGTGGTGATGAGCGACGTGTGTCTTGACGAGTTCACGTCCCACGGTCACTGCGGTGTGCTGGACGCTCACGGGCGCGTCGACAATGACGCCACGCTTCACGCGTATGGGCGCATGGCAGTGAGCAATGCACGTGCTGGAGTGAACGTCGTGGGCCTCAGCGGAATGATGGATGGTCAAGTGTCTGCCGTGCGCGTCGCGCTGGATCAAGCAGGCTTTGCGGATGTCTCGATCCTCGCCTATGCCGCCAAGTTCGCCTCGGCGTTCTATGGTCCGTTTCGAGAGGCCGTGGATAGCCAGCTCACGGGAGATCGCCGCACATATCAACTTGACCCGGCCAACGGTAGGGAAGGGGTGCGAGAGGCCTCGCTCGATGCCAGCGAAGGTGCGGACATCGTGATGGTGAAACCCGCGTTGCCGTACCTCGATGTTCTTGCAGAGGTGGCCGCCCAATCGCTCGTCCCCGTGGCTGCGTACCACGTCAGCGGGGAGTACGCCCAGATTGAAGCCGCTGCGCAGCGTGGATGGATCGATCGCAAGGCGGCACACATGGAAGCGTTGACGGCAATGGCCCGTGCTGGGGCAGACATCATGGTGACGTACGCCGCAGTTGAGCTCGCGGAATGGTTGCGGGAGACGCGGTTGCAGGAGCCACAGTGAGACCTGATCTGCAACGCAAAATGCGCGCTGCACTGCCCAGCCCTGAGGCCGCGCACCTCATCCGGGAACGCGCAGTTGCCGTGCTCCCGGGAGGTGTGAATTCTCCAGTGCGGGCCTGGAACGCCGTGGGTGGCGATTTCGTAGCGCTCGCGTCCGGCAGCGGGGCTTATGTGACCGACGTGACCGGCAGGCGGTTTGTGGACCTCGTCGGGTCTTGGGGCGCAAGCATCGTGGGCCATGCGCATCCCGCCGTGGTGGAAGCCGTCGCTGAAGCCGCAGCCAAGGGTCTGGGTTTTGGTGCCACCACCGAGGCTGAGGTGGAACTCGCCGAGGAGATTCGGGCGCGGTATGCCCCGGCTCAGCGGGTGCGTTTGGTGTCCACGGGCACCGAGGCCACCATGACTGCGCTGCGCATCGCTCGAGCCGCCACGGGCCGAGACGTGGTGGTGAAGTTTGCGGGCTGCTATCACGGTCACTCCGATTCCCTACTCGTGGCCGCGGGCTCTGGGTTGGCCACGGCGGGCGTGCCCGATTCCGCGGGCGTGACCGCCGCGACCGCCGCTCAAACACTCGTGCTGCCGTACGGCGACTCAGGGGCTCTCGAACAGGCGTTTGCGGAACTTGGCGGTCGCATTGCTGCCGTCATCACGGAGGCCGCGCCCGCCAACATGGGTGTGGTGGAACCGCCGGCCGGGTTCAACGCCAGGATCGCCCAACTGTGCGCAGCCCATTCGAGCGTCTTCATCCTGGATGAAGTGTTGACAGGTTTCCGGGCTGGGCCGCAGGGGTGGTGGGGCATCGAGCGCGACCGCGCCGCCGCGCAGGGGGTCGAGCCATGGTCACCGGATCTTGTGACTTTCGGCAAAGTCATCGGTGGCGGAATGCCGGTAGCCGCCGTGGCGGGGCGAGCGGATCTCATGGACCACTTGGCGCCCCAGGGTCGTGTGTACCAAGCGGGGACTTTGTCGGGCAATCCGGTGGCTGTCGCCGCCGGGCTGGCCACATTGAGCCTGCTTGACGATGCGGCGTACGCCACGCTCGGTAAGCGGGCCGATGATCTGGCCGCCGGGGCATCGGCCGCCTTGGACCGCGCAGGGGTGCCTCACGTGATGGCAAGGGCGGGCACCCTGCTGTCGCCATTCCTGGGCCTCACGAGCGCACCGCGCGACTTTGTCCAAACGCAAGCCCAAGACACCAAGGCGTACGCTCGCCTCTTCCATGGGCTTTTGGATAGGGGAGCATGGGCGCCGCCCAGCGCGTTCGAGGCATGGTTTGTCTCCACCGCTCACACCGAGTCAGACGTTGACTGGGTAGTGAACTCCATTGCCGACACTGCGCGCTCCATGGCGCGCGAGGCCAACCTATGAGACTGATGGCGCTGGACTTCGCGGGCCGCACCGTTTTGGTGGTGGGAGGGGGGAGCGTCGCCACCCGCAAAGTCCGTTCGCTTCTCGACGACGGTGCGGTAGTTCATGTGGTGTCTCCCCGCACGAGCGCGGACATCTCCACGTGGGCAGGTGCGGGCAACCTCACACTTTCTCAACGCGCCGTGGAGGCCAACGACCTCGAGGGTGCATGGCTCGTGATCGCGGCCACTGACCAGGCGCACGTGAACGCGGAAGTGACAGCGTGGGCGAATGAGCGGCAGGTGTGGTGTGTCAATGCGTCTGAGGCAGTTGCGGGCTCGGCTCGCACTGTCGCTCAAAGCGTGCGTGACGGGCTCGTGGTGGGAGTGGCTTCCGCTGATCAACCGGACCCGGGTCGAGTTCGCGCGGTGCTCTCAGACGTGATGTCCGCTCTTGCCGCTGGTGACGTGGATCTACGCACTGGACGCGCTCACACAGGCAAGGTGGTGCTGGTGGGTGCTGGGCCCGGTGCGGGCGACCTGATCACGTTGCGCGGGCGCCGCGCCTTGGCGTCTGCCCATGTGGTGATCCATGACCGGTTGGGTACGGAAGAACTGCTCGCCGAATTGCCTGCCGAGGTGGAACGCATTGATGTGGGCAAGCGGCCAGATCACCATCCAGTGCCCCAAGAGCGCATCAACGAACTGTTAGTGGAGCATGCTCGTCAGGGCAAGACTGTGGTGCGGCTCAAAGGTGGAGATCCCTTTGTCTTTGGGCGGGGAGGTGAAGAAGTGATTGCGTGCGTGCGAGCGGGCGTAGACGTCGAGGTGGTGCCTGGAATCACCAGCGGCATTGCTGCCCCAGCAAGCGCGGGAGTGCCTGTCACTCACCGCGGCGTGAGTGCCGCGGTCCATATCTCGGCGGCACATGAGGGCCTTGACGACGCGGCGGCAGCAGCTTTGATGCATGGTGCCACGGTGGTGCTTCTCATGGGCGTGGGCACCTTGGAACGCTCAGTGCACAGTGCTTTGGCCGCGGGGATCGATCCACAACTTCCCGTGGCGATCGTGGAGAACGGCACGCTCGACCACGAGAGGGTGACGCGCTCAAGCCTCGCTGACATCGTGGCCACCGCGGTGAACGTGGGAGTGAAGTCTCCGGCGGTGGTGGTGCTGGGCGAGGTGGCGCGGCAGGGCCTGCTGACTTAGCGGGGTTGCCGATGTTAGCGGTCGTCGCCGTCGAGAGCGTCGTTGAGCTGGCTGTAGAGCAGTGAGTGCACCTTCTCCACATCCGGAACGTGCTTGAAGCTCAGTGGGTCATCCGAGGCGGATTCGATGATGAGCGTGCCGGTACGGAAGATGCGGTCGATGAATCCGTGCTGGAACTGCACGGTGTTGATACGCAGCAGGGGAATGTCAATTCCGGAACGCGTGAACACCCCCGTGCGGTACATGACGCGCTGATCCGTGATGACAAAGTGGGTGGTGGCCCAGCGAATCATGGGCGCAAACACCCACCAGATGAGCGCCACTGCCAAGAGCACGCCCAACACGATGTTCACCACAAGCCCCCAGGGTGCCACCAGCGCGAGCGCTGTGAACCACCAGAATCCTGCGGCGGCGATGCCAACGAGCAGTGCCCCTAACAGCAACGCCCCGATGACCGTAGTCCAGTGCGGGTGACGGTGGAGGAGCAGCTTTTCTTGCGAAGCGAGAACGTTCTCTGGGTATCCCATGGCTCGCACATTAGCAGTGGACGGTTTCCAGCGGCAGGGGTTGCTGGCAACTGTTGTGAAACACGCCGGACACGCGTCAATGCATAGGCTGAGGCCATGACCGCGCAACCCGCCTCGACTCCGTGGACCAGTTACGTCCCGTCGTCTGCGTGGGATGAGGCGATGGACGTCAACGGGCAGGTTCGCGACCC
>JAEYYZ010000008.1 GCA_023428185.1 Actinomycetes bacterium | reverse complement strand
CAACAAAGCCTCGGCATCCTCCCCATTACCGTGCGGCGCAACGCCTTTGGGCGGCAAGTGGACTCCTCAGAGACAGAAGTGGTGTGGGCCCCCGACGGATCCGTCATGCACGCGACGTTCATTCGCGCGCCGTGGGTGGAGGCTTGGGAACCAGGCGTTGAGGTGCTCGCGACAACGTCGGGCCCTGACGGTACAGATCACGTGGTCGCCGTCCGGCATGGTGTGGCGCTTGCGACGGCATTCCATCCGGAAATTTCGGGTGATGACCGCGTTCATCGGCTCTTAGTGGAGAGCGTCGGCTAGCACTGCAAGCCCGTGGGGTACACGATGGGGGCATGAGACCTTACGCCGACGTTCCCTCGCGCCGAATCCTGCAGATCATGGCAGACGCCCTCGCCATTCTCGCCATCGCGTTCTTCATCCGGATTGGCATGTGGGTGCATGACCGCATCGCAGCCTTCGCCGTGTGGGGTGCGCGTGTGGAAGGGGCAGGGGAGACGCTGAGTGATTCCCTCACCAACATTGGTGACACACTCAGCGGGGTGCCGCTCATAGGTGGACTCATCGCGAGCCCGTTCAGTAACGCTTCCAACGCCGCAGGGGAGTTGCAGCAAGTGGGCGCGGAAATGCAGGCGCAGATTAGTTCGCTCGCACTCACCGTGGGCCTCGCTGTGGCCATTAGCCCCATCGTGGTGGTGCTCTTGCTGTGGCTTGTGCCTCGATTGCGGTTCGCAGTGCGCGCCGCGCGCGTGCACAAAGTGGCGTCGACCCCTGCGGGGCTGGACTTGCTCGCTTTGCGGGCCCTGGCATCGGCCCCTATCCAGGACTTGCAACGCATTAGCCCCCACGTGGCCGAAGCGTGGCGAGTGCGAGACCCTGCCACCATTCGTGCGCTTGCTGGCTTGGCTTTGGAGCAGTCAGGAGTGAAGGTCCCTCTCGCGGTCAATAACGCAGGCAAAGAACTCGAATTGGCGCCACCCTCCGCGGCCAAGACGTCTCGTTCAAGGAAGCCGACGCCAAGCAAAGCGCCCAAGAGCACAGGGTGACGCACCTCTAGAATGGGCGCAAACATCCTGAAGGCGAGGAATCAACGTGTCCGGGCACTCTAAGTGGGCGACCACAAAGCACAAGAAGGCAGTGATTGATGCCAAGCGGGGCAAGCTTTTTGCCAAGCTCATCAAGAACATCGAAGTAGCAGCGCGCACTGGCGGGGGCGACCTTGCCGGAAACCCCACGCTCTACGACGCCGTGCAAAAGGCCAAGAAGTCGTCAGTGCCCAACGACAACATCGACCGTGCCGTCAAGCGTGGCAGCGGACTCGAAGCGGGCGGCGCCGAGTACGAGACCATCATGTACGAGGGCTACGGCCCCGGCGGGGTTGCCATGCTTATCGAGTGCCTCACTGACAACCGCAACCGCGCAGCAATGGAAGTGCGCACCGCCCTCACGCGCAACAACGGCACCCTTGCGGACCCAGGTTCAGTGGCGTACTTGTTCAGCCGAAAGGGCCAAGTGATTGTGGCCAAGGACGCTGCGGATGAAGACGCCATCATGGAAGCGGCGCTTGAGGCGGGCGTGGAGGAGATCGAAGACCTGGGCGAGGTGTGGGAAGTGATTTCCGAGGCCACCGACTTTGTGGCCGTGCGCACTGCGCTGCAGGAAGCAGGCGTGGATTACGAAAGCGCCGAAGCCACCTGGGTGCCATCCATGAAGGTGGAGCTCGACGAAGACGGCGCCCGCAAGATGCTTCGCCTCATTGACGCTCTCGAAGACTCCGATGACGTCCAAAATGTCTACGCCAACTTCGACGCCTCCGACGAGGTCATGGAGGCCGCAAGTTCCTAAGGCACCCGGCATGCGCGTGCTTGGCATCGATCCCGGCCTCACTCGGTGTGGGCTGGGAGTCATTGACGCTTCTGGCGGGCGCGCCGTCTCGCTCGTAGAGGTGAGCGTGGCGCGGAGCAGTGTTGACTTGCCCATTGCCGAGCGGCTCGGACAGATTCACGATGCTGTGGACGCCATCTTTGATGCACTGCGGCCCGATGCCGTGGCTTTGGAACGCGTGTTTGCTCAACACAACGTGCGTACCGTCATGGGCACTGCCCAAATCTCTGGCGTGGTGATGGTGCAAGCCCGCACTCGGGGAGTGCCGGTCTCGCTGTACACGCCGTCGGAGGTCAAAGCGGCGGTCACGGGGCAGGGTCGAGCCAACAAACAGCAGGTGGCCTTCATGGTGGCTAAAGTGCTGGGTCTCGCGGAGCCGCCTCAACCGCCCGACGCTGCAGATGCCCTCGCCATCGCCATCGCTCACGCGTGGCGCAGCGGTACCGCTGCGCCGGGCGGGGCATCGGCCACTCCCGCGCAGCAGCGGTGGGCTCAAGCCGAGCGAGCCGCCCGCCGGCGCGGATAACCAGCGTGCGCCCGACACGCCGGGCGAACGGCAACGCGTAGGGGGCGCTTTGCGCCTACGATTCGTACATACGTTCGAACGCTCTGCAGGGGCGCCAAGAAAAAGGGACGACGATGATCGCGCAACTCACTGGGACGCTCGTCCATGTTGGCGCGTCCGCTTGTGTCATCGACGTGGCGGGAGTGGGCTATCACGTGCTCTCCACGCCGTCCACCCTGGCCGGCTTGCGCACCGGGCAAGTGAGCACTCTCGCCACTCACTTGGTGGTGAGGGAGGATTCGCTCACCATGTACGGCTTTGCCTCGGTGGGGGAACGGGACACGTTCGCGTCGCTCCAGGCGGTGCAAGGCGTGGGCCCACGCCTGGCACTCGCACTGCTGTCAGTCCACAGCCCTGACAGCCTCGCGGCGGCTGTCGCTCAAGGCGACCGCGCGGCGCTTGAGCGTGTGCCCGGTGTGGGCGCCAAACTTGCGGCGCGTTTGCTCCTCGAACTGGGAGGAAAACTGGTTGCTCCTGCATCGGCGAACGTAGCCGGGGATGCGCGCGAGCACGTAGTGGAAGCACTCGTGGGGCTCGGCTGGAATGCGAAGGCGGCTCAAAGCGCGGTCACCGAGGTGGCCGACCAACCCATTCCTGAGGCAGAAGTCTCGAACACTTTGCGTGCGGCGCTCCTGGTGCTCGGAGGCGCGCGTGGATGACACCGCGGCGGTCGACGACGCGTTCAGCCGCATCATTGATCCCGATGCCGATGCCGTGGAGCGCTCCGCAGAGGCGGCGTTGCGTCCACGCAGCCTGGACGAATTTGTGGGTCAGAACGTGGTGCGCGAGCAACTGGGCCTGATGTTGCGCGCCGCAGTGGGGCGCGGAGCCTCTGCTGATCATGTCTTGCTTTCAGGGCCACCTGGTTTGGGTAAGACCACGCTAGCGATGATCGTGGCGGGGGAGTTGGGGTCGCCGCTGCGAGTCACGTCCGGCCCGGCGATTCAGCACGCTGGAGACCTTGCCGCGATTCTGAGTTCACTGGAAGAGCGGGACGTGTTGTTTATTGATGAGATTCACCGCCTTGCACGGCCCGTGGAAGAGATGTTGTACCTGGCCATGGAGGACTTCAGGGTGGATGTAGTGGTGGGCAAGGGGGCCGGAGCGACGTCGATTCCCTTGAGCCTGCCCCACTTCACGGTGGTGGGTGCCACTACTCGCGCTGGCCTCTTGCCGGCCCCGTTGAGGGACCGCTTTGGGTTCACCGCCCATCTGGACTTCTACGAGCCGCAAGACTTACACCGCATCTTGGTGCGCTCCGCTGGCATGTTAGGCCTCACTCTCGACGCCCAAGCTGCGAGCGAGATCTCTACCCGTTCCAGAGGCACCCCGCGCATTGCGAACAGGTTGTTGCGCAGAGTGCGGGACTGGGCCCAAGTCCATGGTGAGGGCTCAGGTACTTTGGCGGCTGCCCGAGCCGCGCTTGAGGTCTACGAGGTCGACGAGCGCGGCCTAGACCGCCTTGACCGCGCGGTGCTTCAGGCTTTGTGCAAGCGTTTTGGCGGGGGGCCCGTGGGACTTGCCACTTTGGCAGTGTCAGTGGGCGAAGAACCGGAGACGGTCGAAACCGTCGCGGAGCCTTTCTTGGTGCGTGAAGGACTTATGGCTCGTTCTGCGAGAGGCCGTGTTGCCACCGCTCAAGCTTGGGAGCACTTGGGTTTGGAACCGCCTCGAGATGCGGCTTTCGGCATGACTCAAGGCCGTCTCTTTGTGGACGAGCCGTAGCGCGTATTCGACTCGCAGAGCCCGCTCCCCTAGAATCGGCTGGGCCCTCAAGCACAGTTCGAACGCGGCCGCTCAACAATGTGAAGGATTTGTGTGTCTGCTGTGA
>JAEYYZ010000107.1 GCA_023428185.1 Actinomycetes bacterium | reverse complement strand
GCAAAGACATCGGCGATCCAACCGGCACCCAACACACCCCAGCGCAACCCTGGCGCTGCGTGAGGAGGTACTAAGCGATGGGTCGCTGGGTCCACCGACAATGCGGCCGATGCCGGGGTCACGCGGGCGGCGCCAGTGGCGGTCAGTGGAGCGTGCGCAGTGAGTGTCATTCGTCGATCTCCGTGGTGGTCCAAGAGGTGTGAGAGCCCAGGTAAAGAGCGTTGCCGTTGCGGTCGATTAGGAAGACGTCAGCCACCAAGTAGCGCTGCACCATGTAGGGACCGGAACCCTTGGGCGGCACCAGTTCCGGGTACTTGTCGCCGCAATACCCGGTGTATGACGTCTTGCGCGCCTCCACTCGGCCCATGGCGGTGCCCGCCGAAGTGTCTCCATCCACACTCACTTTGGGCAAGGCGTCCATTGCTGCGGCGTGGTAGAGCACCACCGGCGGGGTGGCTCCACTGGGCTCGCGGTACACGGTGTAGACGCTCTGGCGAAGCCCCAAGTGCTCGGCGGCACCCGGCTCGGTGTTGAGGGTGATGGCCACTGGGATGTACTCCCCGTGCATGTCGAGCGGCAGCATCTCACCGCTGGCGGTGGTACGCCGGGTGTAGCCATCATCAAAGGCTTGAGGTTGCGCGAACAACAGCAATTGGCGGGCCTCTTCGCTCGCGAAGGTCCATCCGAGTTGCGCCTGGTCTGCATCGAAGGCGCACAACTGTTGACCGCTGAGCGGCACGAACGGTTCCGCATCCGCAGGGTCGGGTGCGGGGAGGTCCACAAAGCCGCCACGTTGGGTGACCACGGACATGGACCCGTCGCTAAAGACAGTGAGGTTGCCCACCGTGGACACCACGGTCACCGGGTCCTCCGCGGGTTCAATCACAGGCACTTCCGCCAGCAGGGTGGGGATTCCCACCGCGGCCACGCCCAGTACCGCCATGGCCCCGATGCTTGCAGCGGCGGTGCGAATACGTCGCCTACGCACTCCCGTGCGAATACGGCCCTGGAGCACCGCCACGGTGGCGGGGGCTGCCAAGTCAGGCGCGGACGCCGAGCCCGCCTCCAACGCCGCCTTGTGCAGGCTGTCGATCATGTCGCTCATCGCTTGGACCTCCGGTCGGTGAGCCCCACTACGCGAATGTCGTTGTCGTCGGGCTCCACGTGGTCCCCCAAGAGCGGCCGCAGAGACGCGGCCGCGTCAAACAGGTAACGCTTCACGGTGCCGGGCTTGACCCTCATCTCGGCAGCGATCTCCGGCACCGTCAAGTCATCCCAGTACCGCAGAGCCACGGCTACACGTTGCTGAGTGCTGAGTTGCTCGAGCGCCTTGGACACGGCAACCCGGTGGCTGATGGCGACCACGGCGTCGGGCGTTGTTTCCGGCTGGACCTCCATGGGAGCCCGCTTGCGGAATCGCTCGGCCTTGCGGGCGCGGTCGATCATGGTGGTCTTCATGGTGAGGCGCACGTACTGCTCAGCGGCGGCGGCGTTGTCAAGGCGGGGCCGCCGCACAAACGTCTTCACCACCGCTTCTTGCACCAGTTCCTCCGCGTCGCTTTGACTTCCAGTGAGCACGTAGCCGTAGGCAGTGAGGCGCGCGCCAGCGACACGGAGCACTTGCTCCAGAGTCGATGCCTCGGCCATGACGCCCCTTTTGTCAGCCACGTTGCTCGGTGGTGCGATGCCTCGCGGCAACTCCCACCGACCTGAAAACGCCGTGGTGGGGTGAATCGTTGTGGGTGACTTCAGCCTATGTCTGGGTGCATTGCGGACTCGACCGCGGCCACTGCGGAACTGAGGTAGCGAACCACCACCTCACGCTCCTCTTCAGTGAGCGCCGCATCGGCACGGGCGAGGCCGGCGAACATGCCGCCAAGGTGCCGGAAGACTTCGGCGCGCGCGTGAGGAGTCATCGTGACCACCGTGCGCCGGCGGTCCTCGGGGTGTGGGTGGCGCTCAACGTGGCCTTTGGATTCGAGGCGATCCACGATGCCCGTGGACGCGGCGGTGGAGACGTCAATGAGGCGGGCGATTTCCGCTGGGCCCATCTCATGCTTGGAGATGTGTTCGAGTGCGCGCATCTCCGTCTCAGAGAGGTCCACGCGTCCTGCGACCTCGCGGCGCAGTTGCGATCCGAGGTCCATGAGGTGACGCAAAAGAAGCAGGGACTCGGTCTGCACCCATGCGCCGGGAGTGGCGGGAATGGATTCGTCCGACATATAGTTCACCTACTTAATTACTTCTTTGCTTAGCAATCTTACCTTGAGGAGCAGTTGTGAGCCAACAGCCACGCGGATGGCGCGCCTTCGCTACCGGGCGGGTTTCTGCATACGTCGTCGCCATCCTGCCCTTGATTCTGGGCCTTGCGGCCATCGGAGTGCTGGGCCAAGGCGAACGGGAACGGCTCGCCACAGACCAGCTCCCCGAAGGCTACGACTCCACCGAGGCGATCGCGCTCGCCCAAAGCCTCCCAGACACAGGGACATCGGCCGCAGTCATCATCTTCAGCGCGGACCAAGGCACGCTTGACCAGGCACAAATCGGTGGCATCGCCCAAGCCATCACTGCTGCGGGCGGCGAAGGGCCCATACCCGCCGACGATGGCACCGCCGCCCTCGCCTTCCTCGAACTCGACTCCCCCTCTGCATCCTCGCTCGCGGACTCCGTGGAGCAACTGCGACAAGACCTACGCGAAGCAAGCCCCGAGGGCGTCACCGTCCAGGTAAGCGGTCCCGCTGGTATCGAGGCCGACCTCGCCGGCGTCTTCGCAGGTGCGAACTTCCGTTTGCTGGGAGCCACGGCGCTCGTGGTTGCGGTACTCCTCATCGTCACCTATCGCAGCCCAGTGCTGTGGCTCATCCCGCTCACCGTGGTGGGCATCGCGGACCAAGCCGCCGCCGTGTTTGCCACCCGTGTTCTCGCCGCCGTGGGCATTCCGTGGAACGAGTCGACTGTAGGCATCCTGTCCGTACTGGTCTTTGGCGCGGGCACCAACTACGCGCTCCTACTCATCTCCCGTTATCGCGACGAACTGCGCCTCACCGACGACCGTCGCGAGGCCATGCGCATCGCCGTGACCCGCACCGCCGAGCCCGTCATTGCCTCGGGCGGCACCGTGGTCGCCGGCCTGCTCGTACTCGTGCTTTCTCTCATTCCCACCACTCGTGGGTTGGGTGTCGCTGGTGCCGTAGGCATCGTGACCGCGGTGGTCTTTGTGCTCGGTGTACTGCCGTCCGCGCTCGTGATCTTCCCGCGCGGCATCTTCTGGCCGCGCGCTCCCAAAGTGGGCGAGAAGACTGCGGCGGCAACGCGCTCGGTGTGGCGGCGCATCGGCGATGCAGTGGCCAAGCGGCCGCTCGTCGCGGGAATCGCGGTAGTGGCGACCCTGGGGGCACTCGCTCTGGGTGGCACGTCCGTCAAACTCGGCCTGGACACCTCGGAGCAGTTCCTTTCCACCCCCGAATCGATCACGGCCGCTGAACGTATTGCGGAGTCCTTCCCTGGCGGCACGTCCAACCCCACGCAAATCGTCACTCGTGCCGACGCCGATGCCGTGGCTGCCGCAGCGAGCGCGGTGCCGGGGGTGGCATCGGCACGGCCAGGGCCCAGTGGTGAAGGCGTGGCAGCCATCCAAGTGGTGCTCGAGGCGACCGACGGCTCAGACGATGCCAAGGCCACCGTGGTCGCCCTCCGTGACGCCCTCGCGGGGTTCGAGGACACTCACGTCAGCGGTCCGGAAGCGCAAGCGCTCGACGGCTCTGAGGCCAACACCAAAGACCGCTTCCTGCTGATTCCGGTGATCCTGCTGTTGGTGTTGGGCGCGCTGATGGTGCTTCTGCGTGGCGTCCTGGCGCCCATCATTCTGGTGGCCACTGTGGTCGCCACGTACGGTGCAGCGCTGGGCGCGGCGTGGCTTATCGTCACTCAGGTTCTCGGGTACTCCGCACTCGACGAGACGGCGCCACTGTTCGCTTTCCTGTTCCTGGTGGCGCTCGGTGTGGACTACAACATCTTCCTGGTGACGCGGGCGCGCGAGGAGGCCGGCGAGCATGGCACCCGGGAGGGCATGTTGCGGGCGCTCGGCGCCACCGGTGGCGTGATCACCTCGGCGGGAATCTTGCTCGCGGCGGTGTTCGCGGTCCTTGGCGTGCTACCCCTGGTGGTGCTCGCGCAGCTTGGGCTCATCGTGTGCATTGGCGTGCTGTTGGACACGTTGGTGGTGCGCACCATGCTCGTGCCGGCCATCGCCCTAGTGCTGGGCGACCGCTTCTGGTGGCCCAAGCGCATCAAGACGCCTGAACCCGTCGAGGCGTAAGAGCCAAGACACAGCAACGGCCCCTGGCGAATCTGCCGGGGCCGTTGTGGTCTAGCGACGTGGTTACTTCTTCTTGGGCGTTGCCTTCTTCTTGGCCGCGGGCTTGCGGGCGGCGGGCTTGCGGGCAGGCTTCTTGGCGGGGCCCTTGGCACGCTTGTCGGCGAGCATCTCCACGGCTCGTTCCGGGGTGATGGTCTCCACCGTCTCGCCGCGCGGGATGGTCACGTTGGTGGTGCCGTCGGTGATGTAGTCACCAAAGCGGCCGGACTTAGCCACGATGGGCTTCTCACTCACAGGGTCGATGCCGTATTCCTTGAGCGGCGGCGCCGCGACGCGGCCACGGCCGCGCTTGGGTTCTGCGTAGATCGCGAGCGCCTCTTCAAGCCCTATGTCCAGCAACTGGTCCTCGGACGCGAGCGTGCGGGAGTCAGTGCCCTTCTTGAGGTACGGACCGTAACGGCCGTTCTGTGCAGTGATCTCCTCACCGTCAGGAGCAACACCCACCACGCGCGGCAGCGAGAGCAACTTCACGGCGTCCTCCAGGGTCACCGTCTCGAGTTGCATCGACGCGAACAACGAGCCCGTACGCGCCTTCTCCTTGGATCCTTCAGGCAAGATCTCCGTGACGTACGGACCAAAGCGGCCGGCCCGCGCCACAATCTCGCGGCCGGTCTCAGGGTGGGTACCGAGCGAGCGCTCGTCCCCACCTTGGCGGGTAAATAGTTCTTCGGAACGCGCCACGGTGAGTTCGTCGGGCGCCAGGTCCTCAGGGACGGATGCGCGCTGCACCTCGCCGTCCACCTCACGCTCGATGTACGGGCCATACCGGCCTACGCGCAGCGAGATGCCTTCACCCACGGGGAAGGTGTTGATGGCGCGGGCGTCAATGTCGCCCAAGTCCTCCACCAAGTGCTTGAGGCCTTCTTCGCGCCCGGTCTCACCGCCGGTGCCAAAGTAGAACTGGCTCAGCCACTCCGCCTTTTCCAGGTCCCCGGAAGCAATGCGGTCAAGGTCCGCTTCCATGTCCGCCGTGAAGTCGTAGTCGATGAGCCACTGAAAATGCTGCTCCATGAGGCCCACAATCGAGAACGCAATCCACGTGGGGATCAGCGTCTGCGCCACCACGCGCACATACCCGCGCGCCACAATGAGGTCCACGGTGGAGGCGTACGTAGACGGGCGGCCGAACTTGCGGTCTTCCAACTCCTTGATCATGGAGCCCTGCGTGAATCGTGGTGGGGGCGTGGTGGAGTGGCTCACGGGTTCAAGGTCCGATGCCCCAACTGAGTCTCCCTCGGCAACCTGCGGCAAGCGCTCCTCTTCAGCGCGCACTTGGTTCTTGCGCTCTTCTTCGTACCTCGCCTCTTCGCGAGACTCTTCGTACGCAGCCAAGAACCCAGGGAACGTGATGATGGTGCCGGATGCGGAGAACTCCACCGCGTGGCCCACTGCACTCTTGGCGCCAATCTTGACCGTGGCGGTGGTGCCAGCGGCGTCGGCCATTTGGGAGGCGACGGTGCGCTTCCAGATGAGTTCGTACATCTTGAACTCGTCGCCGCGCAACTCTGCGCGAACAGAGTCCGGCGTGCGGAAGGAGTCACCAGCAGGGCGGATCGCCTCGTGCGCCTCTTGAGCGTTGGTGTCCTTGGAAGCGTAGGTGCGTGGCGCGGGGGGCACGGATTCCGGGCCGTAGAGTTCCACCGCTTGCTTGCGGGCGGCACGGATCGCTTCGCCTGACAGTGTGGGCGAGTCCGTCCTCATATACGTGATGTATCCGCGCTCATAGAGACCCTGGGCGGTGCGCATGGCCTCACGGGCGCCAAGGCGCAGTTTGCGGCTGGCTTCTTGGATAAGCGTGGACGTGATGAAGGGGGCAGCGGGACGACGCTTGTATGGCTTGGACTCCACGCTCGTCACAGCAAAGGCAGAGTCGGCAAGGCCAGCCGCGAGCGCAGCGGCAGCCGCGGCGCTCAAGTGGGTGACCTTGGCATCGTCCGTCTTCAGCACACCGCGGTCAGTGAAGTCCTTGCCCGTCGCTACCCGCTTGCCGTCTACCGACTGAAGCTTGGCGGTGAAGGTGCGTCCGGCGTCGGCGCCATGTTCGGCGGTGAACTGCGCTGTGAGGTCCCAGTACTCCGCTGACTGGAATGCCATGCGCTCGCGCTCGCGGTCCACCACCAAGCGCAAAGCGATGGACTGCACGCGGCCGGCACTGAGCCCGGGCGCAACCTTGCGCCACAGCACGGGTGAAACTTCGTAACCGTAGAGCCGGTCAAGCACGCGGCGCGCCTCTTGGGCGTCCACTAGCGGCATGTCCACGTCGCGAGGGTGCTCAAGCGCGCGGGCAATACCCTCAGGCGTGATCTCGTGGAATGCGAGGCGCTTGACGGGCACCTTGGGCTGGAGCACCTCGAGCAAGTGCCACGCGATGGCCTCTCCCTCGCGGTCCTCATCAGTGGCGAGATACACCTCGCTCGCGTCCTTGAGTTTGGCCTTGATCTCGGCCACAACCTTCTTCTTCTCAGGGCTCACCACGTAGTACGGCTCAAAGCCGTTGTCCACATCCACCGCGAACTTGCCAACGGAACCCTCGCGCTTGCCCGCAGGCAGTTCGCTGGGTTGAGGCAAGTCACGGATGTGGCCAACGCTGGACACCACGTCGTAGTCAGCGCCAAGGTAGCCGCCAATGGTGCGCGACTTAGTGGGCGACTCAACGATGACGAGTTTGCGGGGCATCAGACCTACCTCTAGAAGCAGCACCGTAAGGGTGAATCCGTGCCGCTGGAACGGTCACAGAATACATACGCCCAGCGCCGATGCTTGCCGTGGGTCCCATGAAGGGGGCTGAGTGTGCCGTGAAGCCTGACACGATGGAGCCATGAGCTCCCCTGCGCTGAACCCCACGGTGACCCCTGCTTTGACCCGAGCGGTGTTCGCCGCCATGGCCCATGCAGCTGCCACCGAGATCATGCCGAGGTGGCGTTCGCTCGTGGATGGCGACGTGCGCACCAAGACCGCGGAATGGGACGTGGTCACGGATGCGGACGTGCTGGCCGAGAAGCAACTGACTGCGGCGTTGCGCGAGCTGCTGGACATTCCCGTAGTGGGAGAAGAGGCCACGAGCGCCCGCCCGGAACTCGCCGACTTGGTTGCGGGGGCCGATGCTTGCTGGTTGGTCGACCCCGTGGACGGCACCCGCAACTTTGTGGCTGGTCAAGAGGACTTTGCGTGCATGATCGCGTTGGTGGTGGGCGGACGCACCGAAGGTGCCTGGATCACGCACCCTGTGGTGGGGCGCGAAATCTGGGGCGCGCGCGGCCAAGGCACCTTCATTGACGGCTCGCGCGTGCCTACGCCCGTGCCCGCCAATCCGGACGCGCCTCGCGGTGCCATTGGTGCCCGGCTTTTCATGGACAACGCAGATGAGGTCTACGCGCGCGCCGAGAAGGTGGGACCCACTGTGGATCTGCGGTTCTGCGCCGGCTGGGACTACTACGACGTGCTGACGGGCGACAAGGACTACGTGGTGTTCTCACGGTCCTTACCGTGGGACCACGCGCCCGGCGGGTTGCTGGTGACGGAAGCCGGGTTACGCGTCGGCCGGTTTGATGGCTCTGAGTATGTGCCCGGCGACGGCCGCAAGGGGTTACTTACCGCGCACCCCAGCATTTGGGAGCACGTGCGCGACGGGCTGGGGCTTCACTAGCCTGCGCCGCTACCGGACTACCAAACCCTCAATGTCACTGGGGTTCACTACATCGGTGAGCCTCAAGGAACCGAGAGCCTTGGCGTACTCCTCGGTGGCACCGCGCGATTGCGCACGCTGGATTACCGG
>JAEYYZ010000094.1 GCA_023428185.1 Actinomycetes bacterium | reverse complement strand
GGTGCGGCCTCGCCGACGAGGGTGAGGAACTCCAAGACTTGAGTGAGGCCCGCGTCATCATCAACGCCCTCGCTGGACTCATTGCCGCCGCCGCACCTGACCTTGGAGACACACACGCTAGAGCCCTCCGTGATGGCCTCAGAAGCGTACAGTTGACATTCCGAGAGGCCTCCGCCATCCCCGATGCTCCTGGCGAGGGCCCCGGGGAGAAGTACACGGGCCCCGTCAGTTGACGCACGGCTTTTCACGCAGGCATCACCACAGCCACAACACGAGCAGGTAGACGATGACAAGCACGACTCCCCCCGGGGGATCCGGTCTCGTGCCACGCGTTGCCGCCAACGAGGAAACGACGGTCCTCACGCCGATTTCTGAGGGCACCTCGGCCATAGACCGCATTCCTTTGAGCCACAAGACTCGGTGGATTGTGCTCACCTCCGTTCTGGGCGCGCTGCTCCTCACGGCCGTGGGGTTTGCCATCTACCTGTGGGACGTCTCGGAGGAGTGGGAAGCTCAAGTCATAGAGGTGAATGCCGCCAACATTGACTTGGGCAAGCGCCTTGCTGACGAACAGTCGGAAGTGGTGCGCCAGCAAGAGCAAATCGACTTGCTCACCACGCAACTCAAGACCGCCCAAGCCCGCATCATCGAGTTGGCGGACATCAACGCCCAAGCAGGCGACAACGTGCAGTACTACGCCCAAGAAATCAATCGCCTCAATGAAACGGTGGGGGTGGCATCGGCCGTTGCAAATGCTTTGGACCGATGCGTTGACGGGCACAAGCAACTTCTCACCTACGTGCGCAACCCCGGCAATTACGATGCTGCAGAGGTGGCGGCGTACGAGTCGAGCCTCAACTCGCTGTGCGCCAACGCCGCTTCAGCCAACGTGCAATTGCAGAACGCCCTGGGGTCATGATGCGGCGCCGGACAGGCCGATCTCATGGTGGGGTATCCGTGGCATTGGTGGCAGTTCTGGCCACGCTGAGCCTTTCCGCGTGCGGCGTGCCAAGTCACCCTGACCCCCTCAACACTGACTACGTACCCACCGTTTCCGCGGCCCCCTCAATGGACCGTGGAAACTTGTCGCCCTACGGATTCACTCAGGCGCAACGCATGACGGTGCGCCTGAGGAACATTGGCTGTAGCGGGTTGTCCACGGGTACCGGTTTCGCGATTGACGCGAACACGTTGGTCACCAACCGACACGTGGTGGAGAACTCGCGCGAGATTGAGGTGACGACGTACGACGGTCGCACCATCGACGTCACCGCTACATCCGTCACCACCGTTGCCGACTTGGCGATTGTCACCACGGCTGAAACCATCGCCGCCGTCAGTTCGGTGTTGGCTCAAGCCGATGCCGTGGAGGGCGATGCGATCACGGTGGTGGGGTACCCGCGCGGCGGCAAACTCACCACCGTTTCTGGCGTCGTGATCGGTGAGGCATCGGACCCCTTGGGTTCCTCGCTCGGCCGAGTGGTGGCGACCACCGCACCTGTGGAGCCCGGTTCCTCGGGCTCACCCGCGCTTAACGAGGCGGGCGAAGTGGTGGGCGTCATCTACGCCAAGAACGACAACGAGCAAAGCTTCATGGTGCCTGTCTCCATGCTGCGAAGCCTCCTTGAGCAAGATGGCTTGCTCGCTCCGCAACCCCAAGTGTGCGAGACGCCGTCGCGGGAACCAGCGGTGACGGCGGGGCCTACACCCATTCCGACGCCCTCGCCGACGCCGTAGCGCCCACGGGCAGCCCTTGGCCCCCGGCCCTTCCGGTGGCAAGCGACATCCCCGTCACCCCCTAGCCCGCGGCGGTGCCCACTCCTTAGCGCCCCAGCCATCCCCGCCACCACCCCTCCCCCCGGCCCTGCGTCATGCACGGCGTATTCGTCGCTCTCAGGGGGCGCTAATCTGACGCATAGCACGTGGGCGCATGGCGCGCCTATGACGAGGAGGGGCCATGACGGTACCGGAAGACCACGATGCTCCGCGCGCTACAGCCAGCGGAGCGCACGAGTCCACTGTTGACGCCATTCCGGTGTCCAGCGACATCCCTGTCAACCCGGATGTGCCCATCACGCCCGTCGAGGTCTATGACGTCACTGTCATGCCGCCAGCGGACACCGCCGCGGGTGCCGCGAATGGCACGCCGGGTGGGGCGGCATCGGCTGCTCCGGATGGCACCGTACCCCGCAAGCGCAAGAGCTTGAAGTGGCTGTGGGTGACGTTGGTTTCGCTCCTGGTGGCGGGCCTCATTGCGCTCTCCGTCTACATGATTGTGATCACCAACAATTGGCAAGAGTATTCGGAGGAGTTGGAGGTCGCCGTCGAGGATCTGCGCGCCGTTGCCGCAGAAGACCGTGCGGCTACCGAAGCGACACAGGCTCGGCTAGACACGGTGCAAAGCCAGTTGGATACCGCCAACCAGCGCATCACGGACCTCGCCAACGAAGAAGCGAACGCAATCGACACCCGTGACATCCTCCGCAACTACATGGACGCCATGATCAGTTGCGCAGACGGCCGCCAAGAACTCATCAGGGCGCTCAAGGACTCCTCGTTGTACTACCCCGGTAAGACCAAGCAGCAAGTGGAGAACGAACTCACGGAGTACTGCAACTCGGTGAAGAACGACTACAACGACTACTTGGCGGAATAGGCATGGCAACTCGCAGCTTCCCCGCCTTGGCAGCATCGGCGCTCAGTATCGCCGTACTCGTGGCGGCGTGTGGACCCATTCCTCCTCCGCCACCGAGCGCGCTACCACCCACTGATGTGCCCTACATCAAACCCACCATCAACATTGACGGCGTGGACACCAACGACGGCTTCACGCCCCAAGAGCACACCGCGGTGCGCTTGCGGGTCAGCACTTGTGAGGGGTGGACGAACGGTTCCGGGTTCATCATTGACGAGAGCCGCATCATCACCAACAAGCACGTGATCGAAGACGCCATCGACATCGAGGTAACTACGTACGACGGCCGCGACTACAAGGCCGTGAACTCCCAGGTCGCGGCCGTTGCCGACCTTGCGGTGGTGACTCTAGACCCGGTGTTCACCGAATGGGTGACTCTCGCTCAAGAGAAGCTCGAACCCAACGACCCTGTGTATTCCGTGGGCTTTCCCGATGCCCAAGCCCTCGTGGTTGCCGACGGGTACTTCATCAGCACCGTGCCCGACGAGTTGGGCAACACCGGGGAATTTGTCTACGAGTTCAGGCTCGACAGCAAGCAAGGCAGTTCCGGTTCCGCGATTTACAACGCGGAGGGTGAAGTGGCGTCCATTTTGCACGGTGGAGACGAGGAGGGCTGGTCGCTCGGTTGGCCGGTCTCGTGGTTGAACCGGCAGCTCGCTGACCCTGATTCATGGCAGCCGAACACGCCGAGTTGTTGAGCAGCCGCGGGGCGTTAACTCGATAGCTTGAGTTCCAGCGAGTCCACCCGCTGGGCAATCACATCTGACGCTGCGAGTTCACGTTGCACGCGCGCAAGCACGTCCTCGAGTTCAACGCGGGTGAGCCCGGGTGCCAGTCGCAACATCACCGCCACTTCGGAAGAGTTGCCTGGGTGGGCGTCCACTTCCAGGACCGCCGCATCTGTCGAGACCGCGTCCACTACGGCCTGACGCACAACCGCTTCCACGGCGCCGTCCACCACTGCGGGCCGCCACACTTCCCCAGCCCCCAGGGCCCACACCGCAGGGCGCGG
>JAEYYZ010000070.1 GCA_023428185.1 Actinomycetes bacterium | reverse complement strand
TGTTGCTAGGGACGGTGGCCCATCAGCGCCTGCCCATTACCGCGGTACCTACGCGGACTATCGTCGCGCCTTCCGCAATGGCCCACTCGAGGTCGTTGCTCATGCCCATGGACAGCTCCCAGGCCTCACGCAGGTCCAACTCGCCGCGCTCGGAGCGCACCAGCGCGCTGTCGCGGATCTCACGGAGCGTGCGGTAGCCCGCGCTCACCGCGGTTTCTTCACGAGAATTGAGACCGATGGTCATCCAGCCCGTCACCGTGAGCCCCGGCAACGCTTGTGCGGCCGACGCCAGGTTCAGCGCCTCTGCTGGCTCTACTCCCGCTTTGGTTTCCTCACCGGAGACGTTGACCTGGATCATGACGTCTAGCTCACGGCCCGCCTCGGTGACAAGGTGTGAAAGCCGCTGGGCAAGGGCAAGCGAATCCACTGTTTGGACGCAATCTGCCCAGCGAGCCGCAATAGCGGCCTTGTTGCGTTGCAACTGTCCAATGACATCGATGCGTGCGCCCGCCTCCCGCAACGCCTCGCCTTTGGCGTCGAGTTCTTGCATGCGACTCTCGCCCACGAGAGAGCCGCCTGCCCGCACCACGGCTGCCGCGGCATCGGCGTCCCACGACTTGGTGGCCACCAGCAGCCGCACCCCGGATCCTGCGCGCCCGGCCATGGCCTCGGCGGCGCGAATGCGGTCCGTGACGGCGGCCAAGTGCTCGCCGTAGTTCCACCCAGGCGGCGTGGACGCGAGAGTGCGCGATGGCTCAGCCACGCTCAGTCCTCCTTAGCAATGGGCGCGATCACGGCGTGAGTGATGCGCGCCAAGTCGGCGGGAGACAGGCCTATGTCTAGTCCACGGCGGCCGCCAGAGACGTAGATGACGTCAAACAACTCGGCCGTCTCGTCCAGCGCGGTGGGAAGCTGCTTGCGTTGACCGATGGGGGAGATGCCGCCCACTACGTACCCGGACGAACGCTCGGCATCGGCAGGCGGGGCCATCTCCGCCTTCTTGCCGCCCAACGCCGCTGCGAGGTGCTTGAGGTCCAACTTGCCGCTCACCGGCACAATGCCCACGGACAGCTTGCCGTCCACGTAGGCGCACAGAGTCTTGAACACTTGGTCAGGCTCCACGCCAATGGCCGCTGCGGCTTCCAATCCGTACCCCAAGTCACTCGCGGGATCGTGCTCGTAGGGGTGAAGCGTGTGCTCAATGCCTGCTTCTATGAGGGCCGCTACGGCCGGCGTGGAACCGTGCTGGTGGTGCTTGGACATGGGTCCATCATTCCGTAGCGGCGTCACGGATCGCCGCGCACGCGTCCAGCAAGCGCCGCCGCAACGCCTCGCCCCGGCGCGCAAACTCCCGCTGCTGCGCCGCATACTCACTCTTGCCTTCCGGAGTCTCAATCCGCACCGGTGCAAGCCCCAGCCCGCTCACGTCATACGGCGAGGCCGCCATGTCGAGCCGTCGCACCTCCACGGCGAGCTCGAAACAGTCCATGGTGAGGTCGCTCGGAACGGCAGGCGAGAGCTTGGCGCACCACTTGTACAGATCCATGGTGGCGTGCAGGCAACCGGGCTGTTCGGCATCGGGCTGGGTGACGCGGTCTAGCGCCAGGGCGTTGCGCGGCGTGGCATCGGGCGTGAAGAAGCGGTACGCGTCGTAGTGAGTGCATTGAAGATCGTGCGACTCCACCACGGCATCGGTACCCGCCGCGCCCAAGCGCAGGGGTAAGGGGTGGCGCGTGTCGGCGTCCTTGTAGACCATCGCCCACTCGTGGAGTCCAAAGCATCCCCACTGTGGGCGTTTGGAAAGAGTGGACGCGACTAGTCCGGTCACAAAGTCAACGGTGGCGCCACGTGCTTCCCAGAAGGCTGCGGTATCGAGCTGGGTGAGCCCGGCGTTGGTCACATACCAGCGCCATGAGGCGTGCTCTCCGGCGTCTTCCAGCACGATGCCGGGGCCGGGGTGCCAGCGGCGCAAACGTGCAGGGCGGGTCCCGTAGTACTCGTACACAAAGTCATCCACGGCGTGGGTCTCGCCAGTAGCCAAGCGGCCTCGACGCGCTTGGGTGACGCGGTCCACGCGAGCGGCGTGTGCGTCCGCGAGAGGGCGCCACTGCTCGCGCGAGAGCACGGTGACGGTGGCGGCGGGCATACGTCAATTATCGGCGGGTGCGGACTGCGGAGAACGCGCCAGCGGCGCACGCTTGTTCGCCACGCCTGTGGACCATGCAGTGATCCATCGCTCCAGCGGGCCCGCCCCCAACCACAACCGCCACGCTGTGGCGAACGCGGTGACACCTAGGCACAACGCCACCAAGAACGTGTTGCTGGGATCCCACACCACGGGGTCTCCAGCCACGCGAATCACCAGGATGTGTGCCACGTACGCCGTCAGCGCCATGGAGCCGGTGGCAATGATGGGGAACAACAGTCGACGCGCGCGCGGCGCAAGCCACAGGCAGCCCGCGAGCACCAAGAGCACCACGCCCAGATTGCTCACCACCTCAAACGGGGTGTAACTGTGCGCCTCGAGCGAAGCCCACTCCGCACCGCGCATCGCGAGGCCCACACCAATGGACGCCCCCGCAAGGACCAACCCCGCGAGCGCCATCGCGGCCTGCACCAACCCTGAATCCAGCGCGAGCCGCGCCAAGGCCATACCCGCCAGCACATAAGCCATCCACGCCACGGCGGGGTAGTGGTACGACCACAACTTTTCCACCACGACGAAGCCGTCCACTCCGGCCCAGGAGGCGGCCCGGGCCAGCCAGTCAGTGATCCACCAACCCGTGCCTGCGAGAAGCGCCGAAGCCGCAACGAGCACCGTGACCGGCCACCGGACTGCGACCACGGCCAAGAGCATCATGACTCCGAGGTTGACCAAGATCACGTCCACTGGGGTGTCGAGCAGTTCGAGCACGTATCCCAGCGCCACGAGCATCGCGGCGCGAACCGTGAGCCGCCACCGAGTGTGATCCGGCGCGGACTTGCGTAGCATGATCACCACAGTGATGCCCATGAGCACAGCAAACAGCGCAGAAGAGCGGCCCTCCGCATACACCAGCCAGTGCCACCCTTGGGCGTCGGACCCGCGCAAGCCCGTGTCGCCCACATGGGAAGCGAACATGCCGTAGATGGCGAGGGCTCTAGCGAGGTCGAGCCCCAGAATGCGTGTCACTCAAACCCTGCGTCCTTGAAGACCCCGCGAGCCCAGTCGTAGTGGGCGCCGAGGCATTCGTGGGCGGTGTCACCCAGCGAGCCTCCGCCAAGCCACGGGAAGGCATGTGGGTCTGTCAGTTCCTCTTGAGTGCAGTCGGCGAGAGTGTGGAGCATGGTCTCGTGGCTGGCCACTAATGACGCCCGCACCTGGGCATACGAATCGTTGTGGTGTTGCGCGTGCAACCGGGAGTTCAACTCGTCGAGCTGTTCCCAGGTGTAGCCCTCAGCGGGAACGGCAGGCACGGATCCGGCCCGGGCTTGCGACACCCAGCCCTCAAACAACACGTGCCACGCGTGGAGGTGAGCCAACACGTCGGCCACCCGGCGGCCGTGCCAGGCTTCACCCACGCCATCCTCGGAATGGGCATCGGCC
>JAEYYZ010000050.1 GCA_023428185.1 Actinomycetes bacterium | reverse complement strand
CGAATGTGGGCCACAAGCATGCGGCCCACAAGTCGGTCGTCGTCAATGACGAGCACTCGCCCTGGTGGGGAGATGTGCGTGGTCACGGCCGTGCACCTCCCGCCTGAGACATCGCTTCGTGAACCTTGCGCAACAAGGTCCGGCCAGAATACGGCTTGGCCAGCAACTGCACACCTTCGTCAAGCCCGCCGTTGTTGAGCACCACATTCTCGGTATACCCAGAGGAGAACAACACGGGAGTGTCCGGGTGACGCTCCAACACGGCATCGGCCAGCTGCCTGCCTGTCATGCCGCCCGGCATGATGACATCGGTAAACAACAGATCCACTTGCCCCACACTGCCCAGCAGGTCTAGAGCCTCCGGGCCGGAACTCGCCACAGTGACCTCGTAGCCATGCGCGCGCAAGTGTTCGGCAGCGAATTGCTGTACCAAAGCATCATCCTCAGCAAGAAGAATGTGCCCGCGGCCTTCCTCAGGGACAGGCCCGGCCACGGCCGCTGCCCTTTCGGCGGCAACAAAGTCCGATGCCAGGGGCAAGTACAACCGGAATGTGGTCCCGTGTCCCAGTTCGGAATACACGGTCACGTGCCCGCCGCTTTGCTTGGCGAAGCCCCACACCATGGGAAGGCCCAGGCCTGAGCCTTCACCCACGCCTTTGGTGGTGAAGAACGGGTCAAAGAGCCGGGGAATGTGTTGCGGATCAATGCCAGTGCCTGTGTCTGACACCGAAACCACCACATAGTTTCCTGGTTCCACATCTCCGTGAATGGTGGCGTAGGACTCGGTGAGTTCGTGGAGCCCGGCCTCCAGCGTGAGCGTTCCCACCCCGTTCATGGCATCACGCGCATTGATGGCGAGGTTGATGAGGGCGTTTTCCAGTTGGCCCGGGTCCACCGTGATAAGAGGCAAGTTGGGCGTGGTGGAGGTGACCACCGTGATGCCTTCACCCAAGGTGCGCTTCAAGAGCGGGATTACAGCACCCAACTGCGCCGCGATGTCCGCAGCTTTGGGCTCTAGCGATTGGCGCCTGCCAAATGCGAGCAGGCGGTGTGTCAGCTCTGAGCCGCGCTGGGCCGCCTGCAGAATCAGGCTGGCCATCTCACGGGATTCTTCGCTCGCGTCCGGGTCGGCGTCGATTCCCTCCGCCGCTCCCACCATGACAGTCAGCAGGTTGTTGAAGTCGTGCGCAATGCCTCCCGTGAGGCGGCCTACGGACTCGAGCCGCTGAGCCTGAGCCAATTGCTCGGCCAAGATGCGGGCTTCTGTAATGTCACGCATGAACACTGTGAGCCCCGCGCTGCTGGGTACGGCCGAGATCTCAAACCACTTATCAAGCCGTGCGTTGAAGTGCACAAAGCTGGTGCTACGCCGCTGCTCCATGGCATTGCGGAACTGCGTTTCCACGTCGGTGCCCTTGAGGGAAGGAAACTCCTCCCACAGCACCTTGCCTATGAGGTCGTTAGCGGCCCGGCTCACCAACTTCTCCGCCGTGGAGTTCACATAGACAAACTTCCACTCAAAGTCCACTGTGTAGACACCGTCGCCGGTGCTTTCCAGCAGCCGTTCACGCTCCTCCACCAGAATGCGGGCGTTCTCTTGCAAGCGATACACGGCATCAATGTCTAGGGCGCTGCCCCACCACCGCACCACTTGGCCAGCTTCCCCAAACTCGGGTTGTGCACTCACGTGGTGCCACAGGTAGGCGCCCTCGTGATTGCGTAGCCTGAATTCCTTCTCGTACGGGTCTTTAGTGAGCAGTGCTTCAGCCCAGCGTTCCCACACGCCCTCGAGGTCATCGGGGTGAACCAAAGCGGCCCAGCCGGTTCCTACGAGGGTTTCCACCGGCTGGCCGGCAAACTTCTGCATCGCCTCGTTGAAGTAGTCGACGGTGCCTTCGTGATCTGCCGTCCAAATGATCACAGGCATGGACGATGCCAGCTGGGCAAACCTGCGCCGTTGCGTGGCAATGGCTGAGTCCACGTCTTTCCACACCGTCACGTCTTGGACGATGCCATTGATGCGGATCACCGCGCCGTTCTCGTCGCGCACAGTGTCGCCCATCACTTGCACCACGCGAGAATCACCCATGGGTGTGGTGATGCGGAACTCCTCCATGAACGGCTCGCCGGTGACGCCGCTGTGGGCAATCGCCTCCGTCAGGCGCTCAACATCCGCGGGCGCGTAGCCTTGCAAGGATTCCGACGCGGTGGGCTGGTGCCCCGGTGGGAAGCCGTGGATCTGGGCAACCTCATCGCTCCAATACACCGCTTGTTCGGGGTTGTCTACGTAGTTGTAACTCCACCCGCCAATGAGGGTGAGTTGGCGAGCTGCCTCCACAATCTGACGTGAGGATGCGCTTTCCACACTGATGGTCTGGAGTTGGGCGCCCAGCGCCTCCACCTCGTTGCCACGCTTGATGGCCCACGCGCCCACCACAGCTGCGATTAACAACGTGACGGCAACGCCCATGCGGTTGAACACCACGTAGTGCAAGTCGAGGAAGGGCCCTAGTGGCACCCCTTTCAGGAAAGGCGCCCACACCGTGAGCACGAGTGCCAACGCCGCGGTGGCCAGGACCTTCCACGGGGATCGCGTAAGTGTCGCGGCCAAGATGGCCAGGAAGTAAAGGAACGCGCCCGAATAGCCGGGCTCCAGTTGCACGTCAATGGCAAAAATGAGGAGCGTACCGGCAAGAATCCCCAAGCCACCGAGGACTTCTTTGAGTCGGGCGTGCTTTTCCGGTTCAGGCATGCTGGTCCAGACGCGCCAAAGTCAGCTCGAGTCCCAGCCGACCCCAGCGTCGGCCCGGTTCCCCCGCCCGGTGTTCCATAAGCCCATCCTAGGGAGCAAGCCGCCACAAAGAAAAGGTCGGGTTGGATTCAGGTGCCAATCCGGGGGGCCCAGTGTTGTGGAGCAACCACATAAAAGGTCCCGGGTCCCGGTTGTCAGAGGCGCGCATATGCCACGGAGGCTGTGCCACAATGTCAACAGATGTTTACCGTGATCATCATTCCGTAGCGCGTCGGCTATCCAGCCCGACGCGCAGCCTCCCAACGTCCAAGGGGGGCTTTTTTGTTGGGATGAGGGCAGGC
>JAEYYZ010000023.1 GCA_023428185.1 Actinomycetes bacterium | reverse complement strand
TCTGGCACAATATTGCGGTTGCCTTTTTGAGGGCAGCCACCGTCACACCAATCCTTCGAGAAATCGTTCAGGCGCGCGTGTGTCGCACTACGCGACACGCCCGAGCGCGGGGGTCGGTGAGACACCCATAGATGTACGAGAGAAAAGGCAGACACGCCATGGCGGGACAGAAGATCCGCATTCGGCTGAAGAGCTACGACCACGAGGTCATCGACTCTTCGGCTCGCAAGATCGTTGAGACGGTCACGCGCGCTGGTGCGTCCGTGGTGGGACCCGTCCCGCTGCCGACCGAAAAGAACGTGTTCGTTGTGATCCGTTCGCCCCACAAGTACAAGGACTCCCGCGAGCACTTCGAGATGCGCACCCACAAGCGTCTGATCGACATCGTGGACCCCACGCCCAAGGCAGTTGACTCGCTGATGCGTCTCGACCTGCCCGCGGACGTGAACATCGAGATCAAGCTCTAGAAGCTTTAAGGAACCCATCATCATGACTTCGACTTCCAATGCCCAGCGCACCGTCACGGCGCTGCTCGGTATGAAGCTGGGCATGACGCAGGTGTGGGACGAGCAGGGCCGGGTAGTACCCGTCACTGTCGTCCAGGTAGACACCAACGTCGTGACTCAGGTGCGCAACGTAGAGCGCGATGGCTACGAGGCCATTCAGCTCGCGTTCGGCACCGTCGACCCCCGCCGCGTCACCAACCCCCTCAAGGGGCACTTCGAGGCCGCAGGCGTCACGCCTCGCCGCCACGTTGCTGAGGTGCGTACTGCAAACGCTGCCGAGTTCGCGCTCGGTCAGGAGATTGCAGCCGATGCCTTCGAGGCCGGCCAGTTGGTTGACGTCACCGGTACCACTAAGGGCAAGGGCACCGCTGGTGTGATGAAGCGTCACGGCTTCCACGGCGTCGGCGCTTCCCACGGTGCTCACCGCAACCACCGCAAGCCTGGTTCCATTGGCGCCGCCGCGACCCCGTCGCGCGTGTTCAAGGGCATCAAGATGGCCGGTCGCATGGGTAACGCCCGCAAGACCGTTCAGAACCTCACCGTCCACTCGGTTGACACCGAGAAGGGCTTGGTCCTCCTCAAGGGTGCCGTTCCCGGCAACAAGGGTGGCTTTGTCCTGATCCGTTCCGCCGCGAAGGGAGCGTAGAGCCATGGCTACCGCGCAGACCATCGACGTGCTCGACGCCGCCGGCAAGAAGTCAGGCACCGCCGAACTTCCCGGTGAAGTGTTCGACGTCGTCACTAACGTGCCCTTGATTCACCAAGTTGTTGTCGCTCAGCGTGCAGCAGCTCGCCAGGGCACGCACGCCACCAAGACCCGGGCCATGGTGTCCGGTGGTGGACGCAAGCCGTACAAGCAGAAGGGCACCGGTCGCGCCCGTCAGGGTTCAACCCGTGCTCCTCAGTTCACCGGTGGTGGAGTTGTTCACGGCCCCCAGCCGCGTGACTACACGCAGCGCACGCCCAAGAAGATGAAGGCAGCCGCGTTGCGTGGTGCCCTCTCTGACCGGGCTCGCAATGGCCGTGTGCACGTGCTCAAGAGCGTCGTGTCGGGGGACACCCCCTCCACCAAGACCGCTCTCGCCGCGTTGGCAGGCCTCACCAATGGACGCAACGCGCTCGTGGTGCTGACCCGCACCGACGAGGTCGCCTGGAAGTCGTTGCGCAACGCAGCTGGCGTTCACGTGATCGCCGTGGACCAGATCAACACGTACGACGTCCTCATCAACGACGACGTTGTCTTCACCGCTGCTGCTCTCGAGGCCTTCCTCGCGGGCCCGGCCAAGGGAGTTTCGGCTAAGGCTGTTGCTACCGAGTCCGAGGCTGCGGCCGAGGCGGAGGAGAACTGATCATGACTGCACTGAACAAGGACCCCCGCGACATCCTGATCAAGCCCATCGTCTCTGAAAAGAGCTATGCGCTTATGGATCAGGGCAAGTACACCTTTGAGGTGGACCCCCGCGCCAACAAGACGGAAATCAAGATTGCCGTCGAGCAGATCTTTGGCGTGAAGGTTTCATCCGTCAACACCATCAACCGCAAGGGCAAGACGCGTCGCACGCGCTTTGGCCTTGGCAAGCGCAAGGACATCAAGCGCGCCGTCGTCACCGTAGGTGCCGGCGAAGCGATTGACATCTTTAGCGGCCGGGCCAGCTAGGACGTAAGGGACTTAACTCATGGCTATTCGCAAGTACAAGCCGACGACTCCGGGCCGTCGTGGCTCCTCCGTCGCCGACTTTGTCGAGGTGACGCGCTCCGAGCCCGAGAAGTCGCTCGTGCGCCCGTTGCACAAGAAGGGCGGCCGTAACAACACCGGCCGTATCACCACTCGTCACCAAGGTGGCGGTCACAAGCGCGCCTACCGTCTGATCGACTTCCGTCGTCACGACAAGGACGGCGTGCCTGCCACCGTTGCTCACATTGAGTACGACCCCAACCGCACCGCACGCATCGCGCTGCTGCACTACGCAGATGGCGAGAAGCGCTACATCATTGCTCCCGACAAGCTGTCGCAGGGTGACAAGGTTGAGGCAGGCGCCGCGGCCGACATCAAGCCCGGCAACAACCTGCCGTTGCGCAACATCCCCACCGGTACCGTGGTGCACGCCATCGAACTCAAGCCCGGCGGCGGCGCCAAGATCGCTCGTTCGGCTGGTTCGTCGGTGCAGTTGGTCGCCAAGGATGGCCCCTACGCCCAGTTGCGTATGCCCTCTGGTGAGATCCGCAACGTCGACGCTCGCTGCCGCGCCACCATCGGCACGGTCGGTAACGCCGAACAGTCCAACATCAACTGGGGTAAGGCCGGCCGCATGCGGTGGAAGGGCAAGCGCCCCACCGTCCGTGGTGTCGTCATGAACCCGGTTGACCACCCGCACGGTGGTGGTGAAGGTAAGACCTCTGGTGGTCGTCACCCGGTGAGCCCTTGGGGCAAGCCTGAGGGCCGCACTCGCAAAGCCAACAAGGAAAGCGACAAGCTCATTGTTCGTCGCCGTCGTTCCGGCAAGAACAAGCGCTAAGGAACCTGAAGAACTATGCCTCGTAGCCTCAAGAAGGGCCCCTTCGTTGATGACCACCTTCAGAAGAAGGTGGATGGTCAGAACGCAGCGGGTACCAAGAACGTCATCAAGACCTGGTCACGCCGCAGTGTCATCACTCCGGACTTCCTAGGTCACACCTTTGCCGTGCACGACGGCCGCAAGCACGTCCCGGTCTTTGTGACCGAGTCGATGGTTGGGCACAAGCTGGGCGAGTTCGCCCCCACGCGCACGTTCAAGGGCCACGTCAAGGACGACCGCAAGGGCCGCCGCTAGGCGCCCGAGCGTAAGGAAAGGTAGATCACCATGGAAGCCAAGGCGCAAACGCGGTACCTCCGCGTCACGGCCCAGAAGGCTCGCCGCGTCGTGGACCTCGTTCGTGGACAGAACGCCACCGAGGCAGTCGCCTCGCTCAAGTTCCAGCCGCAGGCTGTGGCCACTGACGTGCGCAAGCTCATTGAGTCCGCGATCGCTAACGCTCGCGTGAAGGCCGATGCTGCTGGCGAACGCTTCGATGAGCGCGAGCTCGTCATCACCCACATCTCCGTAGATGAGGGACCCACCATGAAGCGCATCCGCCCGCGTGCACAGGGCCGTGCAAACCGCATTCTCAAGCGCACCAGCCACATCAACGTGACTGTGGCAACGCCAGTCAAGGAAGGGGCCAAGTAATGGGTCAGAAGGTTAACCCTCACGGCTACCGCCTGGGCATCACCACCGACCACCGTTCGCGCTGGTTCGCCGACTCCACCAAGTCCGGCGAGCGTTACCGCGACTACGTGGACGAGGACGTCAAGATCCGCAAGCTCATGAGCAAGGACCTGGAGCGCGCAGGCGTGTCCAAGGTCGAGATTGAGCGTACGCGTGAGCGTGTCCGCGTGGACTTGCACACTGCCCGCCCCGGCATCGTCATCGGTCGCCGCGGCGCGGAAGCCGACAAGCTCCGTTCCAACCTGGAAAAGCTCACCGGCAAGCAGGTTCAGCTCAACATCCTCGAGGTGAAGAACGCTGAAACTGACGCACAGTTGGTGGCTCAAGGCATCGCCGAGCAGCTCGCTTCCCGTGTGGCCTTCCGCCGCGCCATGCGCAAGGGCATCCAGTCCGCGCTGCGTTCCGGCGCTAAGGGCATCCGTGTGAAGTGCTCCGGTCGTCTTGGTGGCGCAGAAATGTCGCGCTCCGAGTTCTACCGTGAAGGCCGCGTACCTTTGCACACTCTCCGCGCCAACATCGACTACGGCTTCTTTGAGGCCAAGACCACCTTTGGTCAGATCGGTGTCAAGGTGTGGATTTACAAGGGCGACATGACGGAGAAGGAGTGGGCTGCTGAGCAGGCCAAGGCTCCTCGTCCGCAGCGTGGCCGCGAAGGACGTGAGGGCCGTGAAGGCCGTCCCGCACGCGGTCCTCGCTCCGACGCTCCCGCAGCATCGGCGCCTACCTCGGCTCCCGCGGAATCGGCTACTGCCGACGCCGCTCCTACCGAAGTTCAGGAGGGCTAAGCCATGCTGATTCCTCGTCGCGTCAAGCACCGTAAGCAGCACCACCCCGGACGCTCCGGCGCCTCCACCGGTGGCACCGCTGTCTCGTTCGGCGAGTTTGGCATCCAGGCTCTTGAGCCGGCGTACGTGACCAACCGCCAGATTGAGGCGGCACGTATTGCCATGACTCGTCACATCAAGCGTGGTGGAAAGGTGTGGATCAACATCTACCCCGACCGTCCGTTGACCAAGAAGCCTGCCGAAGTCCGCATGGGTTCCGGTAAGGGTTCGCCCGAATGGTGGGTTGCCAACGTCAAGCCCGGCCGTGTCATGTTCGAACTCGCCGGCGTGCCGGAGGAGCTCGCTCGTGAAGCCATGCGTCGTGCGCAGCACAAGTTGCCCATGAAGACCCGCTTCATCACTCGAGAGGGCGGTGACATCTAATGATTGGCACCAAGACACTTGCACCCAGCGAGCTGGATGGCATGGAGAACGAGCGCCTCGTGGAGGAGCTGAAGAAGGCCAAGGAAGAGTTGTTCAACCTGCGCTTCCAGTCCGCCACCGGTCAGCTCGAGAACCACGGTCGCCTCAAGGCCGTCAAGCGCGACATCGCCCGTATCTACACGATCCTGCGCGAGCGTGAGCTCGGCATCCGGACCGCCCCCACGGCGAAGTCGTAAGGCAGGAGCTAAGGAATTATGTCGACCAAGAACAACACCACCGCTACCACGCTGGAGCGCGGCGACCGCAAGACGCGTCGCGGCTACGTGGTAAGCGACAAGATGGACAAGACCATCACCGTTGAGGTGGAGGACCGTGTGAAGCACGCCCTCTACGGCAAAGTCATGCGCCGCAGCAGCAAGGTCAAGGCGCACGACGAAGCCAACTCTGCCGGCATCGGCGACCTCGTTCTCATCATGGAGACCCGCCCGCTATCCGCTTCCAAGCGGTGGCGTTTGGTGGAGATCCTCGAAAAAGCCAAGTAATCGGTTCGACCAGGCTCGTTGCTAGAGCAACGAGAACCAGACGACAGGAGAAGAAGACATGATTCAGCAGGAGTCGCGACTGAGGGTCGCCGACAACACAGGTGCCAAGGAGATCTTGTGCATCCGTGTGCTCGGTGGCTCGCACCGTCGCTACGCCGGTATTGGCGACATCATTGTCGCCACGGTGAAGGACGCAATCCCGGGCGGCAACGTCAAGAAGGGTGAAGTGGTCAAGGCCGTGATCGTTCGTACCGTGAAGGAGACTCGCCGTGGCGATGGCTCCTACATCAAGTTCGACGAAAACGCTGCAGTGATCCTCAAAGGCAAGGACACTGACCCGCGCGGAACCCGCATCTTTGGCCCCGTGGGTCGCGAGCTGCGTGACAAGCGCTTCATGAAGATCGTGTCTTTGGCTCCGGAGGTGATCTGACCATGGCGAAGATCAAGAAGGACGACCTCGTAGTTGTCATTGCAGGCCGCGACCGTGGCCAGCAGGGCCGCGTACTCGAGGTCAACACCGAGACCGACCGTGTGATTGTTGAAGGCGTCAACCGCGTTCAGCGTCACATCAAGGCGGGCACTCGTCGGGACAACACCGCTGGCGGCATCATCACCGTCGAGGCGCCGTTGCACATCTCGAACGTGATGCTCGTGGACCCGCAGACCAAGAAGGGCACCCGTGTGGGATACCGCACGGACGAAGTAGAGCGTGATGGCCGCAAGCGCACCGTGCGTGTGCGTGTAGCCAAGCGCTCGGGCAAGGACGTCTAATGGCTACCGCCACCACCGCCACGGCTCAGCCGCGGCTCAAGGCCAAGTACCGGGAAGAGATCATTCCCGCGCTCAACTCCGAGTTTGGCTACGCCAACATCAACCAGGTTCCTGGTTTGGTGAAGGTTGTCGTCAACATGGGTGTGGGCGAGGCCGCTAAGGACTCCAAGCTCATCGAAGGTGCCATTCGCGACTTGACGGCCATCACCGGCCAGAAGCCGCAGGTCACCAAGGCCCGCAAGTCCATCGCGCAGTTCAAGTTGCGTGAAGGTCAGCTCATTGGCGCGCACGTCACGTTGCGCGGCGACCGCATGTGGGAGTTCCTTGACCGCTTGGTCTCGACCGCCCTTCCCCGTATCCGTGACTTCCGTGGGCTCAGCCCCAAGCAGTTCGACGGCAACGGCAACTACACGTTTGGTCTCACGGAGCAGTCGATGTTCCACGAGATTGACCAAGACAAGATTGACCGCGTGCGTGGCATGGACATCACTGTGGTGACCTCCGCGACCAACGATGACGAGGGCCGTTCGTTGCTCAAGCAACTCGGCTTCCCGTTCAAGGAGAAGTAATGGCCAAGACCTCGCTCAAAGTTAAGGCTGCCCGCAAGCCTAAGTTTGCGGTCCGTGCCTACACCCGGTGCAACAAGTGCGGTCGTCCGCACGCGGTGTACCGCAAGTTCGGCTTGTGCCGTGTGTGCTTCCGTGAGATGGCACACGAAGGCGCTTTGCCCGGCATCACCAAGAGCAGCTGGTAAATCAACTACGCCATAGGTCCCCTTACGGGAAACCGGGGCGAGGAAGAGTTCACAACTCATGACAATGACAGACCCGATCGCAGACATGCTCACGCGTCTGCGCAACGCAAACGCGGCACACCACGACTCCGTGTCGATGCCTCACTCCAAGCTCAAGGCCAACATTGCCAAGATCCTTGAAGCTGAGGGTTACATCGCCGGTTCGTCTGTGGCCGATGCCGAGGTGGGCAAGACGCTCACCCTCACCTTGAAGTACGGCCCCAACCGCGAGCGGTCGCTTGCCGGTGTGCGCCGTATTTCCAAGCCTGGTCTTCGCGTCTACGCAAAGTCCACCAACCTGCCTCGCGTGCTTGGCGGTCTTGGCGTAGCAATTCTGTCCACGTCCTCCGGTCTGTTGACCGACCGTGAGGCCCACAAGAAGGGCGTAGGCGGCGAAGTCGTTGCCTACGTCTGGTAGCCGGAAAGGAAACGCACCATGTCACGCATTGGCAAGGTCCCCGTTCCGGTGCCCTCCGGAGTGGACATTCAGATTGACGGATCCGCGGTGACGGTGAAGGGACCCAAGGGAACGCTTTCCCACACGGTCGCTGAGCCCATCATTGTGGAGCAGGCCGACGGCACCATTGAGGTGAAGCGTCCTAACGACGAGCGCCTCTCGAAGTCGCTCCATGGCCTCACGCGCACGCTCATCGCCAACATGGTCACGGGTGTGACCGACGGCTACGAGAAGAAGCTCGAGATTGTGGGTACGGGTTACCGTGTCGCACTCAACGGCTCCAAGCTGGAGTTTGCGCTCGGCTTTTCTCACCCCGTGACGGTGGAGGCTCCGGCCGGTATCACCTTCGCGGTCGAGTCCCCCACCAAGTTCTCGGTGTCGGGTATCGACAAGCAGCAGGTGGGCGAGGTCGCTGCCAACATTCGCAAGATCCGCAAGCCTGAGCCGTACAAGGGCAAGGGTGTGCGTTACGCCGGCGAGGTTGTACGTCGCAAGGCTGGAAAGGCGGGCAAGAAGTAATGGCCATCGGTATCAGGGGCAAAGGAACGTCGGTTGCGCGCAAGCGTCGTCACTTCCGCCTCCGCAAGAAGATTTCTGGCACTCCCGCTCGTCCCCGTCTGGTGGTGACTCGTTCCGCCCGTCACATGGTGGCTCAGGTGGTAGACGACACTCAGGGCAAGACGTTGGTTTCGGCTTCCACGCTCGAGGCAGATGTCCGTGCGCTCAAGGGCGACAAGTCGGCTAAGGCCACCAAGGTAGGCGAGCTCATTGCTCAGCGTGCTAAGGCGGCTGGCGTCGAGGCCGTGGTGTTTGACCGTGGCGGAAACAAGTACCACGGTCGCGTTGCGGCAGTGGCCGACGGCGCCCGAGAGGGCGGCCTGGCCCTGTAGCCGGGACGACAAGGACTAGAGGAAAGACATGGCTGATAACAACAGCGGGCGTCGCAACGACAACCGTCGCGGCACTGAGCCCGAAAACAAGTTCATCGAGCGCGTCGTCACCATCAACCGCGTGTCAAAGGTCGTCAAGGGCGGCCGTCGCTTTAGCTTCACCGCTTTGGTAGTGGTGGGCGACGGCGAAGGCAACGTAGGGATCGGCTACGGCAAGGCCAAGGAAGTTCCTTCGGCGATCTCCAAGGGAGTCGAAGAGGCCAAGCGTTCGTTCTTCCGCGTTCCCCGCATCCAGGGCACCATCCCACACGTTGTGCAGGGTGAAGCCGCTGCTGGTGTGGTGTTCTTGCGTCCCGCAGCTCCCGGTACCGGTGTTATCGCCGGTGGTCCGGTGCGCGCGGTTCTCGAGTGCGCGGGAATTCACGACGTTCTGTCCAAGTCGCTTGGCTCCTCGAACGCCATCAACATCGTGCACGCCACTGTGGACGCGTTGAAGCGCCTCGAGACGCCTGAGGCTGTTGCCGCTCGTCGCGGCAAGTCAGTCGAAGACGTGGCGCCTGCTGCAATGTTGCGGGCCCAGGCTGCGGGGGTGGCGCACTAATGCCTCGCCTCAAAGTGACCCAGAAGAAGTCCATCATCGGCACCAAGCCTCAGCACCGCGAGACCCTTCGCTCGCTGGGTCTTAAGCGTGTCGGCGACATTGTCGTCAAGGAAGACCGTCCCGAGATTCGCGGGATGGTCAAGGCGGTTGACCACTTGGTCACCGTGGAGGAGGTCGAATAATGGCTGACGAGACTGCCAAGAAGCCTGCGGCTAAGAAGGCGCCTGCCAAGGCCGCCGACGCCGCAGCGGAGAAGGCGCCCGCCAAGAAGGCACCCGCAAAGGCTGCCGCTGCCGAAAAGGCACCCGCGAAGGCTGCTGCAGAGAAGGCACCCGCCAAGGCGGAGGCTAAGGCCCCCGCAAAGGCTCCTGCCAAGACTGCTGCAGCCAAGGCATCGGCCGATGCTGCGGCTGAGAAGCCCGCTGCCAAGGCTGCGACCAAGGCTCCTGCCAAGGACGCTGCGGACAAGTCGGCTGCCAAGGCAACCGCTGACAAGGCTGCAGCCAAGCCTGCTACCAAGCCGGCCGCCAAGAAGGCTGCTGCCCCCAAGGAGAAGTCCAGCACCTTGAAGCTGCACCACTTGCGTCCCGCCGAGGGCGCCCACACCAAGAAGACCCGCGTGGGTCGAGGTGAGGGTTCCAAGGGTAAGACCGCTGGTCGTGGTACCAAGGGCACGGGAGCGCGTTACCAAGTGCCTGTAGCCTTCGAGGGTGGTCAGACCCCCTTGCACATGCGTATCCCCAAGTTGCGCGGCTTCCGTAGTCCCTTCAAGGTCTACTACCAGGTCGTGAACGTGGACCAGTTGGCTGCATTGTTCCCCAAGGGCGGCAAGGTCACTAAGGCTGACCTTGTTGACAAGGGCGCTGTGCGCAAGAACCAGCTCGTCAAGGTGCTGGGTGACGGCGAGATCTCAGTGAAGATCACGCTTGTTGACGCAGACAAAGTTTCGCAATCCGCGAAGACCAAGATCGAAGCCGCTGGCGGTTCGGTCAACCAGGGCTAGGCTCTGTCGCGGGCTCGCGTACAACGCGCGGGCTCGCGACATCTCCCTCCCGGAGGATTCATGCTGAAAGGCTTCCTGAGTGCGTTCCGCACTCCCGACTTGCGACGCAAGTTGCTCTTTACCTTGGGCATCATTGCTCTATACCGCTTTGGCGTGTCTATCCCCACGCCCGGAGTGAGCTACCGCAACGTCGAGATTTGTGCCACCAGCACGGCAGGCGCTAACGGTGCCTTCCAGATTCTCAACCTCTTCTCCGGCGGCGCGTTGTTACAACTGTCGATCTTTGCGCTCGGCATCATGCCGTACATCACCGCATCGATCATCGTGCAGCTGCTACGCGTCTTGGTTCCGCGTTTTGAAACCCTCTACAAAGAAGGTCAAGAGGGTCAAGCGAAGCTGACGCAATACACGCGGTACATCACGGTGGGCTTTGCGGCCTTGCAGTCTGCGTCGTACATCACGCTCGCGCGCAATGGCGTTTTCTTCCCCGGATGCACGGTGGACATCATCCCGGATCCCTCGTGGCAAGTGCTTGCCATGATGATCTTGACGATGACCGCGGGCACCATCTTCATCATGTGGCTCGGTGAGCGCATTACCGAGCGCGGTGTGGGCAACGGTATGTCGTTGCTCATCTTCATCTCTATCGCGGCCTCGTTCCCGGGTGCTGTGATGACCATTTGGCGTTCTACGGATGGTTTGCGCAACACGGTGCTCGTGCTGCTCTTGGTTCTCGTGGTGATCGCGGCAGTGGTGTTTGTGGAGCAGTCCCAGCGTCGCATCCCCGTCCAGTACGCCAAGCGCATGGTGGGTAGGCGCATGCTGGGTGGCTCGTCCACGTACATTCCGCTCAAGATCAACATGGCTGGCGTGATCCCCGTGATCTTTGCCTCGTCTCTGCTCACGTTGCCTACCGTGATCACTCAGTTTGCTGGCGATGACCCTTCTGACTGGGTGATCTGGCTGCAGAACAATGTCGCGGACCCCACGTCGCCTCTCAACATCGGCTTGTATGTGCTGATGATTGTGTTCTTCGCGTACTTCTACACGGCTATTACGTTCAACCCCAATGACGTTGCCGACAATATGAAGAAGTACGGCGGTTTTGTGCCTGGTATCCGTCCGGGTCAACCCACTGCGGACTACTTGGACTACGTACTGTCGCGCATCACGGCTGCGGGTTCGCTTTACCTCGCAATCGTGGCACTAGTGCCGACCATCGCGTTTGTGGCGCTTGGCCTCAACGCCAACATTCCATTTGGCGGTGCTTCGATTCTGATCCTCGTGGGCGTTGGTCTCGACACTGTGAAGCGCATTCAGTCTCAACTGGAGCAGCGTCACTACGAAGGGTTCTTGAAGTAATGCGTCTCGTTCTGCTGGGTCCCCCGGGAGCAGGTAAGGGCACCCAGGCGGTGCGTCTTGCGGAAAAGTTTGGCATTCCTGCCATTTCCACAGGCGACATCTTCCGCGCCAATGTCAAAGACGGCACTCCTCTTGGCCGCAAGGCGCAGGAGTACATGTCTGCTGGCGCACTGGTCCCCGACGAGGTCACCAATGCGATGGTGCGTGACCGCCTTTCTCAAGACGATGCTTCACACGGGTTCTTGCTCGACGGTTATCCGCGCAATCCTGACCAAGCTGTAGAACTTGAGCACATGCTCGCGGACCTCAAAGCTTCGCTCGATGCCGCTATTGAAATCACTGCAGACGTGGACGTTGTCACGGAGCGTTTGTTGAAGCGCGCTCAGATTGAGGGCCGCGACGATGACACTGAGCCGGTGATCCGCAAGCGCCTTGAAGTCTATGAAATCTCCACCACTCCGTTGACGGCCTTCTACGCAGGCCAAGGGCTCTTGGTTCAGGTGGACGGCATCGGCGATATCGATGAGGTGACCGAGCGGCTCGTGGCCGCCCTCGAGGCCCGCTAGATGGCGGCTCGCATTGAACTGAAGACCCGTGAGCAGATGCGCGTCATGGCTCAAGCGGGACTCGTCGTAGAAGAAGCGCTCGCTGCCGCCGTGGACGCGCTGGTGCCGGGCGTCACTACGGCTGACGTGGATGCAGCCGCAGCCGCAGTGATAGCCAAAGCTGGCGCCACCTCCAACTTCTTGGGTTACCACGGCTTCCCTGCCACTACCTGTATCTCGGTGAACGATGAAGTGGTGCATGGCATCCCTGGCCCTCGGGTGATCGCCCTTGGCGACGTGGTGTCGGTGGATTGCGGCGCCGTCGTAGATGGGTGGCACGGAGACAGCGCCGTAACGGTGATTGTGGGCGAGCCTGCGTCCGATGCTGACGTTCAGCTGGTGGCACGCACCAACGAAGCATTGTGGGCGGGCATTGCAGCGTTGGCGAACACCCGCCAACTAGAAGCAGTGGCCGCCGCCATTGAGGACGTGGCGATCGATGCGGGTCTGCATCCGCTGTACGGATACATTGGCCATGGCATTGGCACACAGATGCACCAAGAACCAGATGTCATGAACTACCGGACCCGGGGCCGTCTAGCCAAGGTTCGTCCAGGACTTTGTGTGGCCATTGAGCCCATGTTCGTGATGGGAACCGAGGACTCGGCGGTGCTGGATGACGAATGGACGGTGGTATCCGCCGACGGGTCCCGGGCCGCCCACTGGGAGCACTCGGTTGCAGTTCACGAGGACGGCATATGGGTTCTTACCGCCAGCGACGGAGGTGCTGCCAACCTCGCGCCTTACGGCATCGTCCCCGTAGCCCCGTAGCCCCGTAGCCCCGTAGCCCCGTAGCCCACGCCCGCCACGCGAGCTCTTGGTGTTCGGATGAGTGTAGGAAAGACGAAACGGGGAGTTTACGTTCGCGCCATGGATCGGCAACCTCGCACCCGTACCGTTGCGAGTAGCGAAGGAGCCTCGGAGTTCCTGAGGCCCACGCCTCACGATGGGGAACGGACATGGCTCGAGGATTTAACTACGCACCGGGGGCAAGCCCCGAGGTGCAGGAGGCGATGCAGCCCGGACTACATCGTGCTCACATCCAAGCCCTGGGCCAATCCAAGAACTGGATGGTCCGCGAAGCGATCGCTGCTCGTGTGGACTGCCCGCTGGGTGTCATGGTGGGCCTTGCGCACGACAGCCACGCGGAAGTGCGCACTGCGGTGGCGGGGAACCCGTCGATCGCCCGCACGGTCATGGAGCATCTGGCGAGAGACAAGCACGCCGAGGTAGTGGTGGCTCTTGTTCACAACCCCTCGGTTGAGATGGACATTGTGGAGGCGCTCGCATTCCACAAGAAGCCGGAGATCCGTACCGCTGCCGGTCAGCGGCTCGACAGTGGCGTGGCCGCAACCGCCGGATACGCGGACTCGACCGTGCCGGAACTGCGTGAACGAGTCGAAGCGTTCGACGCTTCCCGGGTCTACGACTTCGCCACTGGCCGCCCCGTGGAGTTGCACTTTGAACCGGAGCCGACCGCGCCGCCGGAGCGTCCTGCTCCGCCCACACGTACGGCACCTATTCGCGGATTCCGTATTGAGCAGGCCGGCTAACCGGGCACACGCAGGAAGAAGAGGAGACCGCCATGGCATTCACCCTGTCGAGGACACACTCAGAGCACCTGGAGCGCGCGCTCGATCCGCACACTCCGAGCGCGGACCTCATTGGCCTCTCTTTGCACCGCGACTCTGCAGTAAAGGCCGCTGTTGCGTCCCGCACTGACTGCCCCTTGGCGACGCTGTGCAACTTGGCACAAGAGGACGATGCCAGGGTGCTTGAAGCGGTGGTGCACAACCCTGCTGCGCCGCGTCGGATCGTGGAGCAACTTGCGGGTCACAAACGGGGGAGCGTCAGGGAGGCCGCACTCGCCCGTCTGGATGCCGCGCGGGTGTAAATACCCATCTACCGTCCCAATCGGCCCAGGTAAATCAGCCCGTACGCTACCCTTTCTGGTGCCCCCAACAATGTGCCCCTTGAGGTAGTGCCCCCTGCGCTGGGGGCAATTTGGGTGGAATTGTCGGCTTTTTCACATGGCATAGCCATGCGCTGCCACGGTGACCTACATTCGGTTCACACGAAGTTTCTGGAAGGGTGATGATCATGGTCTTGGGACTCTCCTCGACTCGCGGGGCTTCTGAAGATTTGGCCCGAGCGCTTGACCCCCACGTAGTGGGACAGGACCTCCTTCCCCTCGCGGTGCACCGTGACGCCAAGGTCCGTGCCGCCGTCGCATCGCGTACCGATTGCCCCATGGGCGCCATCATCGCTCTGGGTCATGACCACGACATTCGTGTACTCGAGGCAGTCATCCGTAACGTCCGCACTCCCTCATCGGTGATCCGTTCACTTGCTGACAGCCGTAACTCACGAATCGCAGAACAAGCTGTTCAGCGCTTGCGCAACAGCTTCCGCTGAGTCATCTCGCGACTTGAGCAAATCTCCCTAATGCCGTAGCATTGCAGGTCGGGCGTTTTCGCGCGCCTAAACACCTGTCAACCGAAGTTAGTGGAGTTCATGGCCAAGAAAGACGGCGTCATCGAGGTCGAAGGCACCGTGGTCGAGGCACTGCCCAATGCGTCATTCCGAGTGGAACTGACGAATGGTCACCTCGTCCTCGCCCACATCTCAGGCAAGATGCGCCAGCACTACATCCGGATCCTCCCCGAGGACCGCGTAGTGGTGGAGTTGAGCCCGTATGACCTGTCCCGTGGGCGCATCGTCTACCGCTACAAATAATCGTCGTCGCCGGCGTTCCGTGTGTGTGGGAACTCGGCCGCCGACGGCGAAGGAAAGAACCATGAAGGTTAAGCCAAGCGTTAAGCCCATCTGTGACAAGTGCAAGGTCATTCGCCGTAATGGCCGGGTCATGGTCATTTGCGACAACCCTCGCCACAAGCAGCGTCAGGGCTAGTCCTTAGGGACTCACTGACCGGGCATCGCCCACAACTGAAGAATCGTTCAAGCAGGCAGTAACCCCCGGCTCGGAGGCCGGGGCCCGCACAAGTCAGCGGGACGCTTGAGCGTAAGACCTCCGACTAGTAATGGAGTTACCACACCATGGCACGACTTGTTGGAGTGGATCTTCCGCGCGAAAAGCGCATGGAGATTGCACTCACCTACATCTACGGCATCGGCCGTACCCGTTCCCAGCAAATCCTCGCTGCAACCGGCGTGAGCCCGGACCTGCGTGTCAAGGACGCCACCGACGACCAGCTGGTTGCACTGCGCGACTTCATTGAAGGCAACTTCATGGTCGAGGGTGACTTGCGCCGCGAGGTCCAGGGCGACATTCGCCGCAAGGTCGAGATCGGCAACTACCAGGGCCTGCGCCACCGTCGCGGCATGCCTGTTCGTGGCCAGCGCACCAAGACCAACGCCCGCACTCGCAAGGGCCCCAAGAAGACCGTCGCCGGAAAGAAGAAGTAGACCATGGCCGCTCCAGTTCGCAAGCCGCGCAAGAAGATCAAGAAGACCGTCGCGCACGGTCAGGCGCACATCAAGTCGACCTTCAACAACACCATCGTTTCCATCACCGACCCTTCAGGTGCTGTGGTTTCGTGGTCGTCCTCCGGCCAGGTGGGCTTCAAGGGCTCGCGCAAGTCGACTCCCTACGCCGCCCAGATGGCTGCAGAAGCCGCCGCTCGCAAGGCTCAAGAAGCCGGCATGAGCAAGGTTGACGTGTTCGTTAAGGGACCGGGCTCGGGCCGCGACACCGCGATCCGTTCGCTCACCGCTGCAGGCCTCGAAGTGACCTCCATCAAGGACGTCACGCCTCAGGCTCACAACGGCTGCCGCCCGCCCAAGCGTCGTCGCAACTAGTCGCTCAGCTGCGGAATCGTCTCAGGCGATCACCGCGAAACCACCAGGGCAGGTTGCTCTGGTGAAGGCGCAGTGGACACATTGCGCCCCCTAGAACTTCACATGTTGACCCCAGCCGGGACAGAAGCCCGGTAGGGACTCGAGCATCAAATGGTGGGTGCTCGGAAAGGAAGAGAAAGTGCTGATTGCACAGCGTCCCACGCTGACCGAGAAGGTCATTTCGGACAACCGCTCGCAGTTCTCGCTCAAGCCGCTGGAGCCTGGCTTCGGCTACACGCTGGGTAACTCCCTGCGCCGCACTCTGCTGTCGTCCATCCCGGGCGCGGCAGTGACGTCGGTGCGCTTTGATGGTGTGCTCCACGAGTTCACCACCATCGAGGGTGTGAAAGAGGATGTCACCGAGATCCTGCTTAACCTCAAGAGCCTGGTGGTCTCATCCGAGAACGACGAGCCCGTGGTGATGTACTTGCGCAAGTCCGGTGCTGGTGCCGTCACGGCCGCCGACATCGCGCCCCCCGCAGGCGTGGAGATCCACAACCCGGAACTCCACATCGCCACCTTGAACTCCAAGGCCAAGTTTGAAGTTGAGCTCACCGTGGAGCGTGGCCGTGGCTACGTCCCCGCCGCTCTCAACAAGAGCTACGACGCTGAGATCGGTCAGATTCCCGTTGACTCGATCTACTCGCC